>JAJZOT010000073.1 GCA_021847855.1 Thermoplasmata archaeon
CCTCCATATTTATCGGAACCCTATACCATAGGGAGAATGAAAAGGTAGGAATTCAAGCTTGAACTTATCACTGATAACACGTTCGAAAGTAGTGAATAATCTGTGGAAGTGGGATAATAACCGAAACCAATCAGCCTTAGAAATATCCCCATAGACACTTCATTGAACACAATGAGAAATATTATGGTGGTCGAAACTGAACGGTTGAAACCTATGAATTTCTTTGAAAATGATAGCCAGAGTAGATAAATCACTGCAATGGACATTTCAAACATCGAGATGTTAAGGGCAATGACCGCATTGAGAAAGGTGACAGGAAATGCCAGGTAATATGTTATGGAATCAAGCATGCTCGCCATCATAGACAGAGCTATAACCGCTATTGAAAAATCTCTGTAAGTAAACTCTGGTCGTCTTTTAAGGGAGAAAAATATCAGATATGATATGAATGCTGTCATAAATATCTCTGTCAAAACAACAGCAACGATGTTTTCCATCGGGGAGCTAATAGTATCATCAATTAATACAGTTTGCATGGGTTATCTGTGGTCTTTTCCTAGTTTGATGCAAGACAAATTAACCACATTTGGGAGATTTTTGATATTATAAAATCATCAACTATATATGCCATCTGGATATAGAAAATAATGGAATTAGATTATAAGTCCCTACTTGAAATGGATGATGAAGACAGAAAAAAAATGCTTACAAAATTTCTGGTTGAAACCCTGGGAAAAAATGAGGAGGATCAGATCACCGACTTTCAGGAAATGATTGTTCATACGGCAAAAGAGTACAACGATCGGGAATACATAGATCTATGCAAGGTCATTCTTACAATTATTTACTCAATGGATGAGCAGAGTATAAAAAAGCTTATGGAGGCCAGACTCGAGGCTAATTTTGAACTTGAAGACCTCTTTGAGAAGTCAGTGGATAGCACGAATCTTCTTAAAGCCATTGAAGAATTGCCACAGGAGGATCGCATAATAGATATTCTCAAAAAATACGGAATACTCCCGTGACCTCCTATCATTGATCTAGAATGGGTCTTCCCACCAAAAGGTCTCCGGCGGTATCTCCATGGCTTGTTCAGGTACGTATAGCGCTATATGCTATCCGACCTATTTCACTTCTGTCTACCAGAGAATTGAACAGTGTTCTGGCAACAATATTATGTTTTCTCTCGCTTTCCTTCGCTGTCTTTTGAAATGTTATAATTTCATACTGTTCTGACAATCTTCCGATGAAGAAACATCACGGGATCGACCCTCTTGAAAAAAAAATAGAGAGTTCTGATTTGTGGTTTAAAGCTCATTTAAGTAGGCATAAAATCGCCATCTCATACCGCAAAACATTAAATAAATTAGTTACAATACCTTGTTATGAAAAATGACCAAAGAGTTGTGGTCAGTTTACTAATAGTGGGCGTTATAGTTGGGATTGCCTCTGATTTCCTGTTATCATTTCTGTTGACAGGTTTTTTTGCTGGTGACCCAGGAACGCAGGCTGAAAGAATCCTGGCACCTTATATGGCCACAGGTATTGCTACTGCGTTTTTTACCATAACGATGCTGTTTTATCCCGTTTATAAAAAAGGAGATAAAACACACAACTGGGAGGATTACAGATGAGTCCTAAAGGGAAAACCGAAATAATGTGGTTACTGGGAGTTTCTGCAATTTTGATAGTCTCCGCGACCGTAAATATAGCATTTATTGACGGACATACCTCGAATATAGCACAACCAACCGACCTTCAGACCGTACCGGCTAACTCAACGATCATAAATGTCACCGGTTCACAGTGGGTCTGGGAATTTCAGATAGGCAACAAGACCTACTTTAATTCTGGAAACAGCCACAGTGGCGCTTTACCGTTAATAGTAAACCATACTTACACATTCGAGGTTACGTCTAAAGACGTGATTCATGATCTTTCGATTCCTGAATTTGGAGTGCAGTCCTATGCTGTACCGGGCCATGAAAATCAGGTATCTTTCAAACCCACCAAGGTAGGATATTATTATTTTGAATGTGTCGAATACTGTGGATTTGAGCATTACGAAATGAGGGGTTATATAGATGTAACAAACGGAGGTGCGAGCTAAATGTCATTCATGCCTGTATCGTATCAACCCCTTCCCGGTGTGGTACCTGGAGCAACGCATTACGTGCTTGAAGCAATGATCGTTCTTACCATAGTTGGGGTGCTTACTTTTTACATATACTACCTGATTTCATCAAGAAAAGAGGCGATTGAGGAAGCTGCGCAGAAGGAGGGATATTCTGATTCATCTGAATACGTGCGAGACAAAATGTACGGAAGAAAGAGACGTGCCGACTTCTCTATTTTACTGTACGATGACGCAAAAAGCATAGGGTTGAGGTACCTCTTTACTGGAATTGCATTCCTCTTCCTTGCGGGTTCATTTGGTGTGATGATGAGAGTCAGTCTGGTCGATCCAAATCCCGTGGTAATAAGCCCAGTACTTTATGACATATTCCTGACGCAACATGCTGTTCTGATGATTTACATGTTCGCAATAGGGGTCTCCTTGGGGTTTGCATACTACCTGTTGCCCTCCTACCTGAGACTAAAGAAAGACAACATGGGTACACTTTCATCGGTTGCTTACTGGATATGGCTCCTTGGAGGAGCTCTTTTTGTGGTTTCAAGATCGTCAATGAGATGGTACCTGTATCCACCTTTATCTCTCCAGCTCACCCCTTATGGGGCCGGTATGGCAAATTGGCTGGCAGTCATTGCTATGGAGTTGATATTTATCGGCATAACCATGGCGTCTATCATAGTTCTCAAGATCATATTCCTTGATAGAGCCGATGACATACCGCTTTCCAGGATGCCAATCTTCGCGTGGTCAATAGTATTCACGCTGATCATGCTCGTATCATCGGATCCACCACTTATGGTTGGTCTTGGAATGCTGTTCTATGATTTCTTCAATCCAGTATTCTTCACTGCGTCATCAAATACTGTATTGAATTTCGCCATACTTTTCTGGTTCTGGGGACATCCTATTGTCTATATTGCTGTGTTACCTTTCTTCGGCCTGATCTATGAAATAATCCAGAAATTCACTGGGGGAAAGGTTTACAGCTATTCGTCAGCAATAATAGGCATGGGGACACTGCTCATATTCAGTGAACTAGTGTGGGGACATCATTTATTAAATTCAGGGCTTGGAGTCGACTGGGTTCTCTTCTTTACAACAACCTCATTCGTGGTGGTCATACCATCGGCCATATCTGTGTTCAACTGGATTGCCACTTTGTGGACTGCAAGCAGGATCAGGCTGTCCACTCCAATGCTTTTTGTAATCAATTCGATCTTTGACTTCGTACTTGGCGGTATTGAAGGAGTTATGCTCGCAAATGACAGCTTCAATGAGACAACTCACGGGACCTATTTTGTCACGGGTCACTTCCATTTCATATTTGTCGGAATGACGCTTGGTATAACCCTGGCAGCATTCTACATGCTATATCCCACGCTATCAGGAGGGAGAGTTTATAACGAAAGACTGGCGAAGTGGCATTTCTATATAACTGCATTTGGTTCATTCCTCATGTCATTTTCATGGTCGATTGGGGGGTTCCTGGGTATGCCAAGGGCAGTTGCAGGATATTTCCCATTCTTCCAGCCGTATCAGGATAGTGCAATCATAGGAGGAATCATAATAGGAATTGGACAGCTCGTATTCCTGTATAATATTTCGACAAGCTGGCTTAAGAAACCGGTGACCGATACAAACAATGCATTCGAAACAGTTGAGGATATACCTGCTGCAGTTGCGTCTGATAGCCAGATTGCGAATGGTGGTGAGTAAAAATGGAAGGAAATAAAGGAGGAGTTACTTTAGCGCTTGTAATAGTAGTTGTGATAGCTTTATCGATGACGTACATACTCAGTGCTCCGACTGTTGAGGGAATTACACCAACCAACTTCAGCCATAAATACGTTGCATCCGTTGACCTGGGTGCCAATGCAAATGGATGGGATTTTCCCACTGGGCCATACCACTTTGGCAATGGAACAGTAAATCCAACATTTTATTACAAAGTTGGAACGCTGGTATATTATAACGTGACAGAGGAAGACGACCTTCCACACACTTTAACGATAGGATATGACGGTTCGGCAACTTCAACGGTTGGTTCCAGTCTAATAGCTAATCCTAGCCTTATAAAGAAAAGCCCAACTTCATATGAATTCGCATCAAAGTCGTACACAGTAGTTACACAATCCCAGCTTACTCAGGTTCCCGGGCATACGGCATCCGGTAAATTTCCCTTTCAAACAGCTGGTGTCTACACATACTGGTGCACGGTTCATCCAACCACCATGTATGGTCTAATATTTGTGAATGCCACAACAGCTGGTTCCAGCGTACAGTTTCATCAGCTGAATAATACTCCGGTGCTTCACAGCGGGCAAAATCCATTTAACTCATTTAACTTCAAATACCAGTATACAATAACAAACACAAATATTGCCAAAACCGGTGAAAACTTTGAAGATCAATGATTTTTTAAAAATTTCTAAATTTGAAATAACCTTTTTAGTGGATATGGTTGCAATCGCTGGCTTCCTTTCCGTAAGATCGAGTTTAACACATCTGGTACTTTTGGTTCCCCTTATGGTTGCCGGAACGCTTGCATCCATGTCCGCTTCCATTTTCAATAACGTTTACGACATGGATATAGACAGAAAAATGAAACGTACTTCCGGCAGGGAATCCATAATAAATAACACGAATTACAAGAGGGTATCCATAATAGCTGGTATAATGCTACTTGTTGCCATAGTTACTGGCATTATCTTCATAAACGTGCTGAGTACAATATTCATAGTTGCAGGCTTTGCAAGCTACGTATTTCTCTATACCATATTATTGAAGAGGAGGACCAGTTGGAATATTGTAATTGGAGGAATCGCAGGAAGTTTTCCTGCATTGGCAGGTAGTACAGCACTCTTTGGAAACATAAATCTCACATCTATTTTCATAGCGTCTCTTGTGTTCATGTGGACTCCAACCCATTTCTGGTCTCTTGCAACAAACAATGCAGATGATTATACCAATGCTGAAGTACCGATGCTCCCGTCAAAGGTTGGTATTAAAAAAGGGGCCTTCTGGATTCTGATCAATACTATTGTACTGATTTCTTTGAGTCTTCTGCCATTTCTCTTCAGGGAAATCAAGGTTGGACTTCCATATTATGCTCTTGCAGCAGTTCTGGATGCATACCTTCTCTACTCGGTCCTTCGTCCATTCATCCATAACTATTCAAAAATCTATTTCAAAAAGGCGTTTCACTTTTCCAACCTCTATTTGCTCATACTGTTGGTAGCTCTGTTTTTTGTTAACGTTGCGTGATAGATTTGCCTGGCAGAAGTGATGTCAAGTACATTGCTTTATATTACATGGCTACAGTACTTTATTTTTTCCTGTCGCTTAACTTTCACATAATTCATGTTTCACATCTTGTAACATACGAATTCATAGTCATTGTTTCTCTCTTTTTCATATTTCCAGGTTTATCATTCTTCTTTAAATCACTGCCCATTGTAAGGAAATATCTCCTGTTCACGTCGGTTCTTCTGACCATATTCCTGGTTGTGATAACATTTTTTTATACCGTATTCCTCATATTCCCGGCACTGTCTTTAATATCTCTCCTGGCTTTTATGGCAAATAGCAAGGATTATTCCATCATGGATCACAGGAAACTCGTGGCATTCGTTGCAATATTCTCGGTTATATATGCCCTTGCGGACCTTATAAGAACTGGTAATGTTCCGGCATATGTTGGAATATCATTCACTTCAATTTATGATAATATTAATCCCATAGGGACCCCATTTCTCTTCTATCAGGGGATTGTAATTTACGACAGGCTTCTTCTAATTTCGATTAGCGGTCCCACATTTTTCCTGTTTGCAGTACTGTCAGCCCTGCTCACGGAGAATTATTTCCTGATTTTCTCATTTGCCGGTAGAGAAAAAAGAAATATAGTTAGCAGTACAGCTTCCGGTGTGGTTTCTGCACTTAGCTGCCAGTGTGAGAGCCTTTCAATATTTTTTCCAACAGTTGTCGCCTTTCTTTTAACATTTGCAATTATTCCACTGATTATTGAAAGCATAGTGTTTGTACTTTTAACAAACATACTTCTTAACTATTATTTCAACCGTGGGATACAGAACAAGTTTCTTGAGAAAATGTGGCCGAAGGAGGGGAGTACCGGGTTTATGCTTGGTTCCGTGGTCATACTGCTGAGTGTGCCTGTTATGGAGACTGTGGGCATCGCGTTCAATCTTCAGAGAGATCTCTATTTTTTCAGCTGGATTAACATCGGTATGTTTCTAGAGGGAATTTTTCTTGTAATAGTCGTGAACTTTATTTTAAAAATTGATGCGGCAAGATTCACTGATCTGTTTAAGTATGCAGGAATACCTGGTTCCATAGCGCTCATGTTTATATGGTATATACCTTATTTCACATCATTTGCTTATGCCAGTCCCCAGTTATTTTCATTAATGAGCATAAGTTCAATACTCGCCGGGATGGTTACTGGGTTAACTTATTATTCGCTGAAGCAGGTAAACAGGAGACTATTCTATGAGTTCGTGGCAATGATGATCAGCATGTTTTCCATAATCATATTCTATCTTTCCATAGTTGGAGGTATAACCATATGGCCAGAGTTTGGACTTGAGCAACAGGTCATATTCAGCATAATAACATGGGCCGTTTCACTGCCATTCATGTGGTTTGGAACAAATATAACGTTCAGTGATTCAGTAGGGAGGAGAATTTACGGAAAAACAGGATTTGCGTGAAACAGGACTGTTTGTGATACTGGAAACTACGATTTTCATTCTATTTTACCTGAGTCTTTCTGCCTATGCAAATATTTTTTTTTATCTTTACATGGGCATCTCACCTCTTATTTTTGTGGTCTTAATTTCTCAGATTAGGGTATTGAAAGAGAATGCAGTGCAGTCTCTTGCTTCCAAGGACATGATTATTTTCTTTTCTGTACTGGTTATATGGCTATTTCTTTATCCCATTCTTCACCAGTATGCTCCCTATGTTGTTGAGATATCGTATTACCCTGTTATTCTGGAGGAAATTAACTTCAGAATGATAATAGCAAGATATATCGGAAAATACACCGGATTGAGGAAAGCAACGGTTCTCCAGGCCATACTGTTTGCTGTCTTCTATCTCTCGGTTCCCATAATGGAGCCCGGGTCCTACCCTGGCATTTATCTCCCCATCTTCATATTTGATACATT
>JAJZOT010000074.1 GCA_021847855.1 Thermoplasmata archaeon
GAGATATGTGAGTTCATCAGTTCCGTAGCTCAGTATGACAGTGAAGGCGTTTACCACAATCTGAAAAAGGTCTGGGAAGACAAGGGGGTTGTATTCATGGACCTCGATTCTGCAATAAGGGAGCATCCTGACCTTGTGAAGGATTACTTCTGCAGGGCGGTTCCTGCCACGGATAACAAGTTTGCAGCCCTCAACGGCGCTGTCTGGAGCGGAGGATCATTCCTCTATGTACCAAAGGGAGTCCATATAGACATGCCTCTTCAGACATATTTCAGGATGAACGGTGAAGCAACCGGACAGTTTGAACACACAATAGTGGTGGCTGACGAGGGTTCCAAGGTTCATTACATAGAAGGGTGTACAGCACCTAAATATGATAGAAACTCACTTCACAGCGCAATAGTTGAAATTTACGTAAAAAAGAATGCCCAGGCAAGATACACCAGCGTCCAGAACTGGTCCAAGAGTGTGTACAACATGCCAACCAAGAGGGCGTGGGTCGATGAGAATGCCAAGATGGAATGGGTTGGTGGTTCTCTTGGCTCAAAGGTGACAATGCTATACCCATCATCATACCTCAGGGGACCGTACGCTTCAGCACACAATCTAAATGTGTCGCTGGCTGGTCCGGGAACAGTCAAGGACACTGGAGCCAAAGCGCTTCATCTTGCCCCTTACACGAGTTCCAAGATAGTCGCCAAAAGTATAAGCATCGAGGATGGCAAGGCAATTTACAGGGGACTTCTGAGAATGAACAAGGGAGCTATTCACTCAAAGAGTCATGTACAGTGCGATGCGCTATTGATAAACGACAAGTCCCAGAGTTTCACGTATCCCCACGACGAGATTTATGAACCGACTGCTACATTTGGCCATGAAGCAACCGTTGGAAGAATCGGAACTGATGAACTCACATATCTCAGGTCCAGGGGCCTGAGCGAGGATGAGGCGAGTTCGATGATCGTCCTTGGTTTCCTTGACGACGTGATGAAGGAGATTCCCATGGAATTCGCGGTGGAAATGAACAGGCTCATCAAACTTGAAATGGGTAAACTCGGCGCAGTAGGATGATCTTCCATGGAAAATTACCCGGAAACACTGAAAACAATACTGAACGATGAAGCTTACGGGTACCGCAGGGATGCTTTCCTGGCATTCCTCAAATCCCCTGTGAGAGATTACAAGGAAAGCCCTACGGTAAAGGACTATGTAGAGATATCAGACAAAGACCTTGAGAAGATGATATATGGCGAAATCTCTGACACGAGTGCAGACATAATTTTCGATCAGGACGCAGACATAAAAATAATTAATGATGAAGTGACGGCATCAGATCAACTTCTGCAAAAAGGGGTTATCGTGTGTGACATGATCACAGCAATCTCCCGTCATAAGTTGCTGTTTGAGAAATACATTTTTCCAAGGCATGGAACAGAACGCATCGAGCACCTGATCAACTCTTCGTGGAGGAACGGGCTTTTCATATACATACCTGAAAACTCCAGACTGAAAATCAAGATACATAATCTCTCTGACGCTGCATCGTCTTTCGCGTACAAATCGGCAATAATCTGCGGCAAAGATTCTCAGGTAGAACTCACGGATATTTACGGATCAACGGGAAGCGGAAACGGGATTCAGGGGAAGAATGTTTATTTCTTCCTTGATGAATATTCAAAGGTCAAGTATCACTACCTTCAGGATAAAATGGATACCGTTACTGACATAACTTTCGTGAGGCAGTATCAGGACAGATTCTCTGAATTCTCGTTTTTCCACATAAATCATGGATCTTCCAGAGTGCTGTTTTCCAATGAATCCCGGCAGTTCGGGGCCTCGTCAGATTTCAGGGTATATGGGGTGAATTTCAGTACAAACAGCCAGAAAATGGACATCAGGGACAGCAGTTTCCAGGAGGGAGTCGGTTCCTCCGCAGATATACAGGTGAGGGGAGTTGTCACAGGATCAAGTTCAACAATCCACAGGGGAAATATCGACCTCGAGGAGATAGCCATAAAATCATCTGGCTTCTATGATTCAAAGATTCTTCTGCTCTCCAGGGAAGGATATGCCAATAGCAAGCCCGGGCTCATGATTAAAAACAACGACACAAGGTCAAAACATGGTTCATCCATCAGCAACGTGGACGAGGAGCAGATATTTTACCTGCGTTCACGAGGCATAGACCTGAATACCGCTACGGGACTCGTCACAGCAGGCTTTGTTGGTTCCATAATAGAAAAGGCAAATAACCAGGAATTCACCAGAAAGGTATATGAATACGCAGAAGGTCTTGGAATAAATGCATTCCTGGGAACAAATTAAAAACGATTTCCCGATCTTCAGCAATAAGGGCAAGGATTTCATCTATCTTGACAGTGCTGCAACAACACAGAAGCCACGGGTTGTCATTGACGCCATATGTAACTTTTACGAAAATTCCAACAGTAACGTCCACAGGGGAATATACAGGCTGAGTGAAGAGGCTACCGAGATCTATTCCCAATCGAGATCTGCAGTTTCCCGTTTCATAGGTTCCAGCGATCCTAGGCAGATCGTATTTGTGAGGAACGCTACTGAGGCCCTCAATCTTCTGGCGTACAGTCTGGGAAGGAGTCTGAAGGCTGGAGACGAGATTTTGCTCAGCATAATGGAGCATCATTCCAATATTGTCCCATGGCAGTTTCTCATTGATAAGGGAGTGAAACTCAAATTCGTGGACATAACGGAAGATGGAACGCTCGACATGGATGATCTTGACAGCAAACTGACAGACAGAACAAGGATTGTCTCCCTAACCCACTGTTCTAATCTGCTCGGAACGATCAACGATGTCTCCGGCATCGCTGGTAAAGTTCATGACAACGGGTCTCTTTTCATAGTTGACGGAGCACAGAGCGTGCCGCATATGCCCGTTGATGTGTCATCCATTGGCTGTGACTTCCTCGTGTTTTCGGGACACAAAATGCTTGGACCCATGGGGATAGGGGCATTGTACGGCAAATTGCACCTGCTTGAGGAAATGAGTCCCTTCAACGGAGGAGGAGAGATGATTCGTGAAGTTTACCAGGATCATTCTACGTGGGCCGATGTTCCGGAGAAATTTGAGGCTGGAACCCCCAATGTGGAGGGTGCCGTAGGCCTTATGGCTGCAGTCAATTACCTGAAGGACATTGGCATGGATAATGTAAGGAAGCACGAGAAAGACCTGATCCGGTACACACTAGAACTGGAGCAGGAATCACGAGCTGTAAATCTTGTGTCTTACGGCCCGCGAGATATAAATATACGGGGAGGTATATATTCATTCAATCTAGGTGAGATCCGGCCGTTGAACCTGCAGGATACCCTTATGGATGATAACATAAATGTAGGATCAGCGGTGCATCCGCATGACATGGCCTCATCTCTTGACGGTGACAACATCTCTGTCAGGTCAGGACACCACTGTGCAATGCCGCTGACTCACAGGCTGAATGTCGTTGCCACCTCTAGAGCCTCATATTACATATATAACTCCAGAGATGATGTAAGGATGCTCTTCGAAGCAATAGAACGCATATCAAAGGTGTATTCATGACAGACGCTGATCTGAATTCAGAGATACTGCTGGATCATTACCGTAATCCACACCACCATGGACAGATAGAGAACCCCAGCGCCAAGCAGCTTGAATATAATCCAGTTTGCGGTGATACGATCCAGATCACGGTAAGGATTGAGAATGACAGGATCACAGACATAAAATTCATCGGGAGAGGATGCTCCGTCAGCCAGGGCACAGCTTCCATGCTGACAGATCACGTCCTGGGACTTTCGCTGGAAGAGGTTAAAAAGATAAGCCAGGAAGACTTACTGGATATGCTTGGAATAAATCTGGGCCCAAGCAGGGAAAAATGTGCACTTCTTTCCCTGAATACAATCAAAAAGTGCATTTCACAGTACGAGAACAAATCTAGGAGTTGACAACTTGGCAAAATACATGGTTTCCATAGATAAATCCGGATGCATAAGTGATGCAATCTGCACGGCCATATGCAGCAACTGGTATATGGGCGCCGATGGCAAAGCTAACTACAGGAAAGAAATAATCGACGAGTCGGAATATGAGGAAAATCATGAGGCGGAGATATCATGCCCCACCTCAGTAATTAAAGTCCAGCCTGTTGCCGACTGAACTCAATCAGCTTTTTATTTTCCAGGATGGGTACGGAAAGAAGGTCGTTTACTGATATTCTTATTTGCTTCGCAGTGTCACGATCCCTCACAGTGACCGATTTATCTGCAAGGCCCTCATGGTCGAAAGTTATACAGTATGGTGTACCAATCTCGTCCTGCCTCGCGTATCTTTTACCTATTGAACCTGACTGATCATAAGTTACGTATGGATCTATCCTGCGCATTTGTTCAAAGAATTCCTTTGCCATTGTGTCGAGCCCATCTTTGTTCAGATGAGGGAAGACCGCGGCATGATAAGGCGCGATATCTCTGGGCAGTTTCAGTACCTTGAAGCCTTTCTCATTTATCGTGAAGGAGTGCATCAGGACAGAAAGAAACATGCGATCTATGCCGTATGATGGTTCTATTATGGACGGGATCACCTCCCTGTCGTCTATCCTGACTGACATGGATTCGCCGGAAGCGTTCTGATGGTTTCTCAGATCATTCCTGTCCGCTATGCCCACAATTTCGACCCAGTCACCGTCCAGCATTGCCTCTGCGTCCCAGGAATCGAAGGAATAGTGTGCAAGTTCATCAGTGTGCTGCTGCCTGAACCTCAGCTTTTCCGGGGCTACACCTATTCTGGTAAGTATCTCAAAAGTCTTGTGTACAAAATAGGCAATGGCATTACTGCTCATTACTTGTTTTTCAAGAGCAGCATAGATATTCATTTTAATTTCCGGTCCGGATCTTGGAACGAGAGTAATTTCCTGTTCGTCTTTGAATTCCTTCCAGTACTTCTTCTCTGGATCAACGAACACCTCAACCTCTCCCTGTGTAAATTCCTTTAACCGGATTAGGCTCTGTCTTGGAGATATTTCATTCCTGAACCCCTTTCCCAGCTGTGCAACAGCCATGGGAAGCCTGTTTCTGTAGAAGTTGTTCAGAAGCTTGAAGTTAACGAAAATTCCCTGTGCAGTTTCAGGTCTCAGGAAGAGATCGCCTGAACTTGACTGTCCCGGCATTCGGAACATGAGCTTGAAGTCATAAGCTTCGGTTATCCTCTTGCCGCAAATGACGCATTTTACATTATGATCGCTTAGGAATCTGCCGGCTTCGTCGATTGTGGTCAGTGTTTCATGGAAGCCGCCTGCCTTCAACACGGTCTCAAGTTTCTGCCTGTTGTGGCAACTCGCACATTCGGTGGCAAGATCCGAGAATTTCTCAAGATGTCCGGATGCCCTGAAAACTGCAGTAGGCACAATCACTGGGGAATCTATTAAAATAGTATCGTCTGAGAGATAAGCCTCTTTCCAGATCTTCACTATGTTGTCCCTCAGGATAACGCCCAGAGGACCATAATCGTAAAAACCTGATTCTCCGTGATATATTGAGAATGAGGGCCAGAAGAATCCCCTTCTCTTGGCTAGTTCGATAACCTGTTCATAAACATTCATAGAAACACGCTGAGAATCTGTATATCGTACAGCATTCCGGCCAGGTGGCCGATGCCCTGTAATATCGGCAGCTGGTTGTAGTTTCCTGTCTCCATCTTCTTCACCGCAGTCTCCAGTGTATCGATAGTATTGGTAATGACTGGATGTACTATCATTGCCTCCCTGACAGGGATATCTGGAAGATGAAGATTGCTCTTTTCAATGAGGTATGTCACAACGTTTCTGATGCCGTCCCATGACCATGGGTCCTCATCGTCTGCCATGCCGACCTCTGAAAATTCAAAGTTAGATTTCTTGTCCACCTTGTCGAAAATGTCCCTGTCGGTTATCAGTCCCATCAAATCCCCTTCTGCATTGATGACTGGGCACGCGTAGACCTTTGAGAGTCTCATTATGAAAGATACAACATTCAATGGGGTGTTTTCCCATACCGGTACGGCAATTGTATTGGTTATCTCTTTGACCTTTCTGCTCCCATATCTTTCCCTGACCTCGGGAAGGAAGTTCTGTGGCGTCAGGATGCCTGCAATCTTTTCCTGGCTATCCACCACGATGATGTGACGCCTGTTCTGGGAAATCATTTCTCTGGCAGCTTCCTCTATGCTGCTTTCAGGACTTACTGGCCTTGCTTTCCTCATGGCCATGGCAGTCTGGGTCTCATTCGGGTTCTCGAATATGTCTCTCCTGCTAATGATTCCAGCATACTTTCCGGAATTGTCAGAAAGCGGTAACCCCGTTATTTTGTTTTTTATCAGGATTTTTATGATTTCTCCTACAGTGCTGGGGACCTTGTAACTGATGGGGTCCTTAGTCATTATATCCGCGACGGTTTTAGACATATCAAGAGAATAACAGTGTTCTATATTAAATAATATTGAATTTGATCTACGCACAGAATGTTAAGTGTGCATGGTGAAAGCACATAGCGTACTTTCATGCCTTTGCAATAGAACTTCATGTTCCCATGGCAAAGAAGCTCCAGCCATTTATGGGGAGAGAAATTACACCCCCTTTTGTTTTGATTGAATTCCCCTGTCAGTAAAACGGAAGGGCAAAGGCAATTGCAGCTATTACGAGAATCAGACCCAGGGTGATAAAAGAGGCAATGTGTGTTCTTTTTCTGATGATCTTCGCCTGATCAAGTTTATCCTCGGCAACAAGTCGCATGATCAATTTGCCATGATAAAGGTTATTTGCGTACATAAGCACCAGCATAATCACCACCAGAATGCTTTTTGCCAATAGCAACTGTCCGCCAGGAGTAGTTGTCAGATCTGAAAAATTTGGGACATATCCTAATCCCAGGTAAACTCCTGTTATTATTAATATTATTACAGAAAGGTCCGTTAATCTCCCAAACAGCCTGCCAATCATTCCTACTATTCTTGTCCTTTCTTTCTCATCGCTGGTAATCTTATAGGAAACAGGCCAGACTACCATCCAGATAAAAAATGAACCTCCTATGAAAAATACAGCAGTCAGGGCATGAATCCACAGTACGATGAGGAAAAGCCAACTCATAGCCAAACATAAGAAAAGTGGGATTTAATTTTTGGGTATAACGATGTTGTAAAAAAAAGTAGATTATTCTCCATTTTCAGTAGCAGCACC
>JAJZOT010000075.1 GCA_021847855.1 Thermoplasmata archaeon
ATGATGGAAATAACAAGAGAATTCGGGTATTCAGAAACAACTTTCATTGGGAAGAGCGATCCAATCGACAGGCCAGTAAAGGTGAGAATTTTTGGACTCACAGGGGAAATGAGTTTTGCGGGCCATCCTTCACTGGGTACAGCTTACGTTCTGACAAAAGGAAAAGATGCTGATGCTTTAACCTTGGTTCTGGGAAAAGGAAGTGTAAAGATTCGAATTGAGAAATCAGGCCATAACAGGCTTTTTGAAATGGATCAGGGAAATCCTGAATTTCTTGGGGATCACTGTAAAAGTGATGTTGCCAGTGCCCTCGGAGTAAACCCTGATGTGCTTGATCCACAACTTCCTGTTGAGGGCGTTTCAACAGGGAATTCTTTCATTATAGTTCCGTTCAGGAATCTTCAGGATCTTTCACGCATCAGGATAAACAAGGATACAGCCCAGGAATATCTGAAACTGCACAACGCCATGCATTTCTATCTTGTGACAAGAGAAACCGTCTATCCGGACACTAAACTTCACTGCAGAATGATATATGAAAAAGGTGAGGATCCTGCTACAGGTTCGGCTGCCGGACCAGCCGCAGCATATATGCTCAAGCACCATCTTACGGGGAGTGGAGAACAGGTATGGATAGAACAGGGGATAGAAATAATGAGGCCCAGCATGTTGAGAGTAACCGGCGATGTAATACGGGGTTCTGTTGAGAATATTAAGGTTGCAGGCGCATGTTTTGAAGCGGGAACAGGAAAGTTGTCAATACCTGACTAAAAATATCTTTATAGGCAGTGAACCGTTATTCCATAAAGACATATGTTCAAAATGACTATTGTTTCAACACCAAGCAGGATCCTGGATGAAGATCTGGACAAGAACATCGCATATTTCCTGTCTGATATAGGGTACATACCCAGGCTTAAACCCTCCACAGATTTTGCCACAATATCGAAAGCCGCCTATTTCCGTCTTTTCAAAGATTGTTTTCTCCTTAACTCGCAGAGGTACTGGACCGGAGATGAACTCCTGACATTTCTCAAGACCAGCAGGACCACACTCTACAGGCATTTAAACAAGCTGAAATCCATGGATCTCCTGGAAGAGGTGCAGGAAGGAAAAACAAAGAAATACCGTCTCAGGTCAGGTGACCTCGTCAGGGCGTGGAGCTGGGTTGAGGTAAATGTAAAGATGGCCCTTGAAAATTATGGTAAATCCGTAAGGCATATTGTTGATCTCAGTCAGACCAGGCGATGAACTGATCATGTTATTATATAATACAATATTATGGTGAGAAGGGGACAATAATGGCTAAGACTAATATTTCTTCTGTAATGGAGGCGCTTTTAACAATGGATGTAATAGAGATCAAGAAAGGTGGTAGCTATACAGTTATTTCAAATAGTGGAACAGACGAGCCCATGAAAACTGAGGGCGAATTTATCGGTTATACTCTTCTGGGAGAGGAGGGCGCAATATGTTTCAGAGTGAAAACCCCCGATGAAAAATCAAAGCTGAGGTTAATTCCTGTTTCAGGACTCATAGCAATAGAGTTCAGTGATGAGGAGCTTCTAAAACCCAGGAAAAAGGATCACAGCGACAGAGAAAAGATGACCTATATAAGCTGAACAGAATCAATTTCCTCATATATAGGACCGGAAGGCGTGAGGGTACTTCTGAAGAGGCAGACCCTGTCTATGGTAACTCTTTCATCCGGCACCTTCAATTTTTCAATGTGTGGATTTATTCTATCTCTTCCAAACCTGCCGATGGTAAGATGGGGAACAAAATTTCTCGAACGGGTTGCAAAACCCGGCAAAAGATCGCTGATGCGTTTGTATATCTCCAGAATCCCGGGATTGTCAAATATAAGAACAAGAACTCTTGGGTTGGACAGATCTGGAAACGCGGTTATTCCAGAGAAACCGGATACCACTTTTCTTATAGAGATGGCCTTAACTGCTTCAGAAGCACTTTTTACGTCCCTTTCTCCAATATCTCCCAGAAACAGGTACGTGAGATGGAGATCCCTGGTCCCTGGTACCCTTACTGAGGGAAGAAGTGAAACCTGGCTGAGTAGATCCTCAATCCCCTCTGTTCTTGTCACAGGGGAAGCAATGAAGGTTCTCACAGTATAACAACAGATCAAGGTTAAATAATCTTTTTTCATAACAGCTTATGTCTCAGGTTCCTGAAAATTTAAGATACACCAAGACTCATGAATGGATGAAGGCTGAAGGTGATACCGTATTGATTGGTATCACTGATTTTGCACAGAAACAGCTCACAGATATTGTGTATATTGATCTTCCAAAGGCCGGTACCTCAAAGAAAGAGGGTGAAGTACTTCTCACAGTAGAATCTGTAAAATCGGCGGAAGATGTGTTCACACCTGTCTCAGGTGAAGTTGCAGAAGTTAACAACAGCCTATCCGACAACCCGGAACTCATAAACAGAGATTCATACTCCAACTGGCTTGTTAAGATCAGGACAACTGAAAACGTGCAGAGTAAAGGTCTTTCAGCTGATGAATACAGGAAGTTCATAGGCGAAAGCTGATCCGATGTCCGCAAGAAAGGACACATACTATTACAGGGCCAAATCAGAAAATTATGCGAGCCGGGCTGCATATAAACTGAAGGAGATCCAGGTGAAATTCGGCATAATAGGTCCGGGAGAGAATGTCCTGGAGATCGGTGCATCACCAGGGGGCTGGACCAGATATATTTATGAGATCACTGGAAAGCCGGTTGTTGCCATGGATATATCGCCCATGAAGTACATGGATAACGTGATTTTCCTTAAGACGGATATAATGAGCGATGAATCCATTGAAAAGATTCGCGATGCTCTCAGACAGACAGGCATGGAGAATTTTCAGGCGGTACTTTCAGATGCCATGGTTAAGACCACGGGAAATGGAAGTATAGATCACTCGGCTTCATATGTCATTGCGGACAGGGTTATGGAAGTCGCAAAGATATTTCTTGCTCCGGGCGGTTCATGCGTCTTCAAGCATTTCCAGGGGGATATGACCCAGGATCTATTCAGGAAATGGAAGGACTCCTACAGGTTTTCCCGGATTACCAACACACGGGCATCCAGGCACGGAAGCAGGGAAATATACATGATCTTTAAGGGCAAATTATAAAATTTTTTCAAGCTTATATCCATTTTTTTCAAGCAGGTCTCTGGAATCGGGGAAAAATTCAAAATCAATATAGGCAAAGTGCCTTTTTCCCTTGAGGTTCTCCCGAAGCAGGGATTGAGCCACATATTCTGATCTAATCTTTTCCACCCTCCCAATGCCCTTTATTTTGTTGACTTCATTGTTCCATTTGGTGACAAAATCCTCCGCTGAGGTGTCTTTCAGATCCATCTTCATGATCTTCTTCTTTCTCATGGAGTGCCTGATCAGGGTGAAGGTCTTCACATGTTTTGTATATGTCATGGAAAAATCATACTCGTTGAGATCAAGGGGCTTAACAGGGAGATCATTTTCCTTAGCATACCTGATCATCTCTATGTAGCAGGGCGATGGGGTCATTATCTCTCCATAAACTGAGAGTCTCAGGCCGTAGACAATCTCGAAATCTGAAAGATTCATCTCAAAGGGGTCGTCAAGGAACGCCTTCATCCCCTCAACCTCTTCCGGTGAAAGGCTTATGCTCAACTGATCAGGCGTATGGACTTTAAGCGCATCCTTTAGCCTGTCGCCATCACTTATCAGCCCCTTTATCCCCACGAAAAGATAGAAGTATCTGCCGCTGTTCTGTTGAAAAACCTGGTAAAGCATTATGACATTGCACTCTTTTTGCTATGCAATAATCTTATTAAATCATCTGGGTCGTATGTCTTTTTAAGTTCACTGAGGGTCACAAGGGGGCATCCTCCGAGATTATCCCTGCTGGTCTCCTCCCTGGTTATTATGAGGGGCTGCTGTTCAAATATGTCGCTCACGTTCTTAATTGCATTGGCCCTCTCCGGCCTGGAAAGAACATTCTCAAAAAGTCCCACAAGCATAAGGGCTTTTAACGTCTCGAATACAATAACGTCAAAAGGGGATCTGTTCATTGACTCATATGTGTAACCTGTTTTCTTTATTATGTCCTCGAATTCACTGACAAATGGATCGCTTATCCTGCTCTGTTCGAGATTCATATTCAATTCAATGTTAAAGAGATCAATAGCTTTCCTGAAATCTGTTCTCAATATCTCCTCCAGTTTCAGGAAAACATCAACAGTAGCTGCGTTTCCGGATTCGTAAAGTGAAATGGATCTTCTGGAGAGGCCAACCCTCTTAGAAAGGTTCCCTATTGACATCCCTCTCATTTCTCTCGTTCTGTGGAGTTCCATTCCGTCGATAGAGATATAAAATCCACCAGGACCAGAGTAAACGTAAAGCTGATCACCATCAACATAACTGACAAAAGTATCCATCGATACTATTGGAACACCATGCCTGTAATAGACCACGTCCTGCTCAAGATCACCGCTTCCGCATTTTTCACCCACTACAATTGCAGCAGCTCCTGTTATTTTTGCCAGTTTCTGAATTTCAATAGCAGTGGCTAGGCGAAGTGTATCTATGTTCTGAAGTATCTTCAAAATAAATTTCTGATCTCCTCTTCTGGCAATTATGTCAAAGCTCACTAGCCCTTTCAAATCGGGTTCTGAGACCTTGAAACCTTCCTTCGCAAGGATATCGTAAAGCTTGTGAATAACCACTCTTCGATGATCGTCCACGATTAATATGTATAGAATATAGTATAAAATATTTTGCATAGTTCCAGTGAGAGAAACATATTGTTATGTATTTCTCTCAAAGTATGCCAGCAGAAATACAGTGATGCAAGTATCCTTGGGCTTATATCCATGTTCGAATGAAAAATGAACATGCACGATGGTCATGCACTTCACCACTTTCCAATATTTTTACTCTTCCCAGGACTCACAGACCAAACAGTGGAAACAGTTTCCCTCGAGCACCGTAAATAAATTGATGTAAAGTGCGATCTTCTTTCAATGCTTACTGTCAATAGCCATTTCTGGAAAGGGACCGACCACAATATGGTTCATATATACTCTTCCTGCTGGAGGTCGCTTGAAAGTTTGCTTGGGCATATTTTCACAACGCATTTTTCACATATGAGGTAATCAGGGTTTTCTGCAGGAGAACTCATCACTATCTGCTTCACACCATCTATTTTTTCAATCTCTGCAAAGACTTTTGCTGGTACAGACTTATGGAATATGGCCCTTATTATGGTCTCATCCCTGTATGAATTTCTTCCATAAATCTCCTTCATATAGCACCCGTAGTTCCTGAATGTATCCATGGATGCGTTCAGCACCTTGGAAAAATATCCATGTTTTGTATGAATGGTTACCACCTGATCACCCATCAGGGGAGCTATTCTGCAGATGTCTGGAGATGGCTGAAGAAGGGACATTACCGCCTTTATCTCCTCCCTGTCCTCTATGAATTTAATGGTATCATAGACAGTTCTTCTGTTTACATTCAATGCTTTTGCAAATTCGCTGATTGGTATTTCAAGATCCTTCAGGTAAAGGCATCCATCATTGACGGAAATGCCTCTGGAATACATGCCTTCCACGATTCTCTTCTTAATGGGATAATTCTTAAAATATTCCTCAAGAATAAGCAGCATTGCAGTTAACCTAATTGTTTAAACTATATAGCTTAAACGGTGAAGGATAAAGAAACTGGATATTTCAAATGAATTTTAGATTATTCAAATGATTTTCAGCCCTTGAGGAATTTTTCAAGGAAAAGTTTCTGTCTTTCTGTGGGTTCATCCCTGACCACTGCCTCGTAGAGATCACAGACAGGATCACCAAGCGTCAGTTCCAGTTCCACCAGGATACCCTTCCTGAAAACATGAAGCTTTATTCTATCCCCTGATCTGAAATCAGTGAGTTTTTCAACCTTAAGCTTCCTGTAATCTTCCCTGATGGGTTTCATGAATCTGTCGGAAAACCTGTAACCGTTGATTGCAACAACCTCGTCACCAGGACTCAGCCCTGCCTTGAACGCCGGAGAACCCTCGATCACGGTCTCCACAGTATTCTTAGATCCATTCCTGAATATTGATCCCATGTATGGAGAACCCTCTGGAAATTCGTCTGCGTCCTTAAAGATCTTCTTCAATACTACGCCGAGTTTATCAAGTTCGGACTGGAAATCGATGGGTTCTGTTGACTTGATAAATCTCGTATAAAAATCTGTGAAGTCCATTCCTGTAATCTCTTTAAGCGCTAGAAGCAGATCCTTCTCAGTATATCCCTTTCCATCCTTATTGTATTTATCATAGAGATGCCGGTAGAGATCGTCAAGACTCTTTTGTCCCTTTGTCGCTTCAATGATCCTCACATTCAGGAGAAACCCAAGCATGTCTCCCTTGGTGTAGTACGATATATAACTGTTGAAATTATTTGGTCCAGGTCTGTAGAGCTTTATCCATGAGTCAAAAGAGGATTCATAGGCTGAAGTGTTCAGTCGCCCAGGCTGCATCTCATAGAATCTCACCGTCTCCATGAAATGCTTGAAGAAATCTTTCTGGGAAATAAGCCCGGATCTGAGAAGCATCATTCTCCCATAGTAATTGGTAAATCCCTCTGCCATCCAGAGCAGGGATGTGTAATTTTCCTCCTTATAGTTGAAAGGACCAAGCTCTGCCGGCCTTATTCTCTTGACATTCCACAGGTGGAAATATTCATGTGAAACTACATTGAGGAACTTCTTGTAGCTTTCAAAGGGTGAAAATATGAACCTGTCCACATCAATTGTGGTGGAGTTCAGGTGTTCAAGTCCTCCACCGCTGTCTTCCTCAGAAAGTAGATGAAATATGAAGACGTATCTTTTGTAAGGAAGATGCCCGAAGATCTTTAGGAAGGATTCAACTATCTTCTGGATATCACTTTTAATCTTGTCCTCATTCTCGTTTCCGTGTCCGTAAAGAACTATTTCGTGCTCCTTGCCATCGACGTTGAAAAAGAGGCTCCTGTGGGTACCTATCTCAATCGGTGAATCAACCAGTATATCGAAATTAGTTGCTCTGTATTTAAAGTCTCCAACCTTCTCAAGTCCAGTGGAAACCTTCCAGTCTTTCCAGGGTTTTATTGTGAGTTCTGCGGTCTGGTCCTTGTATCCCTCGATATAGAGGAATATGTTTGTGCCGTTAAGGTAACCATGAGATGAATCCAG
>JAJZOT010000076.1 GCA_021847855.1 Thermoplasmata archaeon
AATCTGAAACATCAAACTCAACAAGCCGGGTATCCTCGAAATTCAGGTAATGAAAATTCTCTATCGTTTGCATAAATTGCCTGAGAAGCGTACTTTTGCCACACCTCCTTATTCCGGATATTATTAGAGCGTGTGGCAAGTTTATGGCAATGTTGTTAAGCCTTTCTCTGGGTATTCCAGTCTCCATTGCCGTAATTTCTTCTTTTTGTGTTTTCACTACTTCTTGCAGGGCATCTCTGAGCATCATTAATTACAATGATCATTATTAATGAATAAACCTTTTCATTTATAATGCAAACCAATAGTAAATCGAATTGCAAAAATACTGTTACACAAAATTCGGTACACTATCAATGTGATCACTTGATTAAAATTAAAATTCACCGCTTAAGGCATGAAAAATATATTTTTAAATTCCCGGGATATGCTACTGCATTCTTATGGTTAAAATTCTTATTACTGGTTCTTTGGGTCAAATAGGCAGTGAACTTGTAACTATTCTTGCAAAACGGTTCGGAAAGTCAAGCATTCTGATGACTGATGTGAAGGAGCCTGCTGTCAAAAACTCTGAGGATGTTGAATTCAGCATTCTTGACGTGACCAACGCAGACTCTGTCCGCAGTATTGTCAGGGAAAACGGCATTACGGATATTTTCCATCTGGCATCGATTCTTTCCGCAGCCGGGGAAAAGAACCCCCAGAAAGCATTTGCGGTAAATTCAACAGGTACGTTCAACGTGATCGATGCCGCGTCTTCACTTGGCATAAACAGATTAATCATACCAAGCACAATAGGCGTATTTGGTCCTGAAACTCCACGGGATAATGTCCCTGACATTACCATTACTAGGCCGACTACGATGTATGGCATCACAAAGGTAAGCGCCGAGCTGCTCTCTTCATACTATCACGACAGGTTTGGGCTTGATGTCCGTGGAGTCAGATACCCCGGTATAATCAGCTATCTGACTCCTCCTTCAGCTGGAACCACTGATTATGCGGTAGACATGTTCTATCACGCTGTAAAACACCAGGAATACACCTGTTATCTCAGCCCTGAAACCACATTGCCTATGATGTACATGCCCGATGCCCTGAAATCGCTTCTGAGGCTTTTTGATGCTCCCGCTTCCAGCCTGAAACACCGGCTCGAATACAATATTTCATCCTTCAGTTTCAACCCCCAGGAACTCTATGGAGAAATAAAACGCCACATCCTTGATTTCAGAGTCCGTTATGAACCGGACTTCCGTGAGGAGATAGCCAAAAACTGGCCCAGAACCCTTGATACAAGTGAAGCTGCAAAGGACTGGGGATTCTCGCCTGAATACAGTTTCAAGGAAACTGTGTCTGATATGATAGTCAATGTCAGGAAGATTCTTGATCTTGCCTGAACCGTTGATATTCGGCAATAACGATTATTAGCTGACAAAGGATGAGGTGCACCGCGAATTTATGCCCCAAATGCGGAAGAGGTGAAAGATGACTGTTCCACTTGAATCAATTGCATTGAAAATGACTTACAAATCTAAGGGAAAAGTCAATCCAGCAATAAAGGACTTCAGTTTCAGCGTGAAAAATAACAGCATCTTTTCTATTCTTGGCAGGAATGGTTCCGGTAAGACCACGTTCGTAAAAATTTCCACCACGCAGCTGCGGCCGGATTCCGGAAGCATAAAGATATTCGGACGCGACGTTGTTGAAGAAGATCAGGAAGTCAGGAAAATAATATCCCTTGTTCCTCAGGAGAGCAGGCCTTTTCCGTTTCTTACACCCTGGGAACATGTATATTATTTCCAGAAGATGCATGGCAATACAAGAGAAGGGTCCAAGGAGAGGGCACAATTTGTCATGGACCTTCTCGACATGGAATCATTCTGTGATACGGAATGTGTTAACCTCTCCGGAGGCCAGAAGCAACTGACCATGGTTGCAATGGCTTTTTCCCTGGATTCTCAGATATATTTTCTGGATGAACCCACCATAGGGCTTGATATAATAACGAGGAAGAGGGTCTGGGAAGCCATAATGGGCGTAAAAAAGAAGGGCAAGACAATAATCCTGACAACACATTACCTGGATGAAGCAGCATACCTCAGCGACGAGATATGTGTTGTAAGCAGGGGAAAGCTTGCTAAACAGGGAACCCTGGATGAACTGAGGTCTTCATTGAAGCATGATACAAGAATAATCATCAGGGATAGTGACTCCAGAGATAAACTGGCAAAATACGGGAAAGTGACTCATGACAACAGGGGAACGGTTCTCTACACCGATCACGATGCAGTCGAGTCGATACTGTCGGATAAGTCCATAAGAAAAGACAAACTGGAACTCGGCCCCGTTGGCTTGGACGATGTATTTATATCCCTTGTGGGGGAAACTATTGAGGTTGATGAAAATTGAAGAACCAGATTCGATCGATATCAAGTCTGAATGCCATAAACGGCCTTTATCCACTTCTCAGGAGACCATTCGCCCTTGTTGCAATACTTTCAACGCCATTTTCGTTTCTCTTCTTCATATACCTGTTCGGAGGACCTTCAAAAATACTGATTGCCTCACTGGGTGGCCTGTTGTTCACTATTGTGAATGCCGCCACTATGCTGCAGACGGACCTTCTTTTTTATAAACTTGACCTGAAATTTCAGCAGATGATTGCGGCTTCACCCATTAGCCCGATGACCTACACTATTGGCCTGGCTACCGGAAATATCCTCTTCACCCTCCCCGGACTCGTAATATTCATGGCCATTGTGATCTATGTATCGCACATCGGGGTATTACAGATACTCGCTCTCTCAGCAACTCTTCTGGTGACCTGGATAATTTTCTCCATGTTTTCATTCCTGGTGTCAACTAGAGTTAGGGAAATGAGAGATATATGGCCTATATCAGTAATGTTCTCCATAATATTCGGAGTGATTCCCCCGATATATTATCCGATCAGTATTCTCCCTCAGGAGGTCCAGTACGTGGCTTACATGGTTCCTACCACATGGGCGGCGCTGATACTCAAGGGAATAATCTACACAGGATTTTCCTCCATTGTGTTTCCCTCAGTGGTATTTGTGCTTGAAATGATTGGCGTTCTGGCATTTACCTACAGGTTTTCCGACTGGAAGAATAACAGGACGTGATCACGCTAAAATTTGTTTTCCCTGATCAAATGGATGCAAACATCTATCCTATGTTCACTTCGACAACGCACTTGTTATTTCCGTCAGAGAATTTCTCCTTTATCATAAAGTTCTGATCTATGGAATTCTTGATTATTCCCGAACCCAGACTTCCACATATTATCTTGTTGTTGTTCTTTGCGAGCTCATAGAAAATACAGTTATGTCGAACTATGCGCACGACATCGTCCGTGATCTCGAGCTTTGCATAATATCCAAGCTTGTTCAGCGTGGAAACGAATTCCTTAAGCTTTGAGATCTTGTCCTCTCTTGTAATGGAAATGGCTGAATCAGCTTTCCTCCATCCGGATTCTGTAACAATTTTATCTGCAACCTTTCCGAGAATGAGGTTGACCTTATCCCTTCCGAATTCACTCTCGATCTCGTCAACAAGCATTGTCGCAAAAGAGATGTATCTCTTTGGAAGGAGACTGAATCCTTTTTCCGTGAGTTCGTAAAATTTCCTGGGCCTTCCGGCTTTTCCTCCTCTGAAGAAAGAGTGCACATAACCCTTCATCTCCAGGGTTTCCATGTGTTCCTTTACAGCAGTCTTATTTATCTTGAGGAGATGTGAGAGATCGTCCATGCTCCTCTCGGCAAAACTCAATTCCGTAATTATGTTACCCTTAACGTTGCCCAGAAGCCCGCTGAGATCATCTGCTCCTTCGTGGACTGCTTCCATATTGATCAAGTAGATACATGCGGATTGGATATATATAATTTAGTCAGTTTAAACATATGAAAGTGTTTAAATATGGTATTTGCATCGTTTCCGTAAGGTGCCAACATTGCCGGAACTAGCAATCAGGGAACTCAGTGCTTCAGTTGAAAATAAACAGATACTTAAGGGAGTGAATTTAACAGTCAGAGGCGGGGAAATCCATGCCCTGATGGGACCAAACGGTGCTGGAAAGAGCACATTGGGGAATGTCCTCATAGGGCATCCGAATTATCAGATAACGGGCGGTACAATAGAACTCAACGGTACTGATCTCACGCACAAGACGCCTGAAGAAAGGGCACGAGCCGGACTGTTTCTTGCATTCCAGAGTCCGGTCGCTGTGGTTGGCGTAAAGCTGTCCACTTTCCTGAGAACAGCCTACAGGCAGGTTCATCCGGAAGATAAGGTGAGCCTTCAGCAGTTTTATGACCGGATGAAGGTACACATGAGGAGAGTCGGTCTTGACGAGTCATTCATGTCCAGATCGGTAAACGACGGTTTCTCCGGTGGAGAAAGAAAGAGATTCGAGATACTTCAGATGGTTATGCTGAGACCGAAGATTGTCATACTGGACGAGATCGATTCCGGTCTTGACGTTGACGCCCTTAAACTGGTTGCAGATGAGATCAGTGAATATTACAATGATGAGGTCGGGTTCCTGATAATCACACACTACCAGAGGATATTGAAGAACATAGCGCCTCAGTTCGTCCACATCCTCATAGATGGAAAGGTAGCGATGGACGGGAACAGGGATCTTTCACTCAGAATAGAAGAGGAAGGCTACGACTGGATTAAGAATGCATAAGGGGGATATGAATATGGAATCTGAATATAGCAAGGATGCTGAAATGGAAAGGTTGCTGGAAGATCTGAGAACGTCCAACATAAGGAAGGAGGACTGGGAATTTCACGATAACCACAAACCAACTTATTCCACCGGTATCGGAATCAACAGGAAAGTAGTGGAGGAAATTTCGGATATTAAAAATGAGCCTGACTGGATGAGGAGATTCAGATTAAAATCTCTTGAGATATTTCTGGCAAAACCTGTGCCAACATGGGGGCCTGACCTGTCAGGGATTGACTGGGAAAATACGAATTACTACACCAGGCCAGACGAGATTAATGCGAACAAATGGGAGGATGTTCCTGATGAGATTAAAGACACATTCACGAAACTCGGGGTTCCTGAAATGGAACAGAAATACCTTGCGGGTTCCGTAGCTCAGTATGACAGTGAAGGCGTTTACCACAATCTGAAAAAGGTCTGGGAAGACAAGGGGGTTGTATTCATGGACCTCGATTCTGCAATAAGGGATCACCCTGACCTTGTGAAGGATTACTTCTGCAGGGCAGTTCCTGCCACGGATAACAAGTTTGCAGCCCTTAACGGCGCGGTCTGGAGCGGAGGATCATTCCTCTATGTACCTAAGGGAGTCCATATAGACATGCCTCTTCAGACATATTTCAGGATGAACGGTGAAGCAACCGGACAGTTTGAACACACAATCGTGGTGGCTGACGAAGGTTCCAAGGTTCATTACATAGAAGGGTGTACAGCACCTAAATATGACAGAAACTCACTTCACAGCGCAATAGTTGAAATTTACGTTAAAAAGAATGCCCAGGCAAGATATACCAGCGTACAGAACTGGTCCAAGAGTGTGTACAACATGCCAACCAAGAGGGCGTGGGTCGATGAGAATGCCAAGATGGAATGGGTTGGCGGTTCTCTTGGTTCAAAGGTGACAATGCTATACCCGTCATCATACCTCAGGGGACCGTACGCTTCAGCACACAACCTCAATGTGTCGCTGGCTGGTCCGGGAACGGTCAAGGACACCGGAGCCAAAGCGCTTCATCTTGCCCCTTACACGAGTTCCAAGATAGTCGCCAAAAGTATAAGCATCGAGGATGGCAAGGCCATTTACAGGGGACTTCTGAGAATGAACAAGGGAGCTATTCACTCAAAGAGTCATGTACAGTGCGATGCGCTACTGATAAACGACAAGTCCCAGAGTTTCACGTATCCCCATGACGAGATTTACGAACCGACTGCTACATTCGGCCATGAAGCAACCGTTGGAAGAATCGGTACTGATGAACTTACATATCTCAGATCCAGGGGCCTGAGCGAGGATGAGGCGAGTTCGATGATTGTCCTCGGTTTCCTTGACGACGTGATGAAGGAGATTCCCATGGAATTCGCGGTAGAAATGAACAGGCTCATCAAACTTGAAATGGGTAAACTCGGCGCAGTAGGATGATCTTCCATGGAAAATTATCCGGAAACACTGAAAACAATACTGAACGATGAAGCTTACGGGTACCGCAGGGATGCTTTTCTGGCATTCCTCAAATCCCCGGTGAGAGATTACAAGGAAAGCCCTACGGTAAAGGACTATGTAGAGATATCAGACAAAGACCTTGAGAAGATGATATATGGCGAAATCTCTGACACGAGTGCAAACATAATTTTCGATCAGGACGCAGATATAAAAATAATTAATGATGAAGTAACGGCATCGGATCAACTTCTGCAAAAAGGAGTCATCGTGTGTGACATGATCACAGCAATTTCCCAGCATAAGTTGCTGTTTGAGAAATACATTGTTCCAAGGCATGGGACCGAACGCATTGAGCACCTGATCAACTCTTCATGGAGGAATGGGCTTTTCATATACATACCTGAAAACTCCAGACTGAAAATCAAGATACATAATCTCTCTGATGCCGCATCGTCTTTCGCGTACAAATCGGCAATCATATGCGGCAAAGATTCTCAGGTAGAACTCACGGATATTTACGGATCAACGGGAAGCGGAAACGGGATTCAGGGGAAGAACGTTTATTTCTTCCTTGATGAATATTCAAAGGTAAAGTATCACTACCTTCAGGATAAAATGGATACCGTTACTGACATAACTTTCGTGAGGCAGTATCAGGACAGATTCTCTGAATTCTCGTTTTTCCACATAAATCATGGGTCTTCCAGAGTGCTGTTCGCCAATGAATCTCAGCAGTTCGGGGTTTCTTCAGATTTCAGGGTATATGGGGTGAATTTCAGTACCAACAGCCAGAAAATGGACATCAGGGACAGCAGTTTCCAGGAGGGGGTCGGTTCCTCCGCGGATATACAGGTGAGGGGCGTAGTCACAGGTTCAAGTTCAACAATCCACAGGGGAAATATCGACCTTGAGGAGATAGCCATAAAATCATCTGGCTTCTATGATTCAAAGATTCTTCTGCTTTCCAGGGAAGGATATGCCAATAGCAAGCCCGGGCTCATGATTAAAAACAACGAC
>JAJZOT010000077.1 GCA_021847855.1 Thermoplasmata archaeon
CAGTCCCAATTATGTCTATCATAAATCTTCTCTGCCCGGTTGTCACAATGAGCTTCCTGATCCGTTTCTGTGTTTTTACGAAACTAACGATTGCATCAATCTTATCCGCAGGCACGTTGAAGCCGATCAGGGCCCTGCACCCGTAGCCAAGTTTTGAGTAATCTATATCGGCCCTGCAACCTCTTATGATCCCCCTTTTCCTGAGCAACACCATTCTGTCCCTAACAGTCCACAGAGTCTTCCCGGTTTTCTCGGCAATTTCATTGTAAGTGAGGGAGCAGTCCTCTTCCAGCATTTCTATAATGTTAAGGTCGAGTGTATCGATCTTGTAAGGTTTCAACCATTTGCTATGACCTCAGTTTATATAATTTCTCGGTCCTTGAGAGAAACGTGTGGAAACCCATAGGGGATGCCGCACTGACCAGCGATTCTTTGCCCATAGTAATAGGAGACAGAAACTACCGGTCAAGAGGAATCGGGAAGAAGGTCTTGAAGATGCTCATTTCAAGGGCAAGGGAGCTTGGCTGGAAGGAACTGAAGGTGAAAGGAATATTTGAGTACAATGAACGGAGCATCCGGCTGTATTCCTCGGCTGGCTTTAAACCGACTGACAGGAAAATAAATAAACATGGAACTGAGGAGATCGCCTTTACTCTCCAGCTCTAATCACCTTCTTGCGCCAGGAACCGGAAATAAATCGGATGGAAGTTTATCTCCCGAATGTTAAAGAGACTCCACCATTTGATCTACTCCCTACCAATTCGTAATAAGTAAGGATTATCTCAAAAGTTTAGACAGGCCCGGCATAACCTGTAGTAAGCAGAAATATGCTGGTTGAACTCAGTGCAAATAATAAGGGTGCGGGCGAAAGCTACGTTATGTGCACAGGTTCCAGCAGACTAACGCTGCTTGATCTGAAGAAACAGGATAAGATAGCTATAGCTATCTGAAAATAATGGAAAATAGAAGAAAAAAGGCAGATAAAGGGTTTATTCAGGTATTTGGAAGCGTTCAATTTATAAAAATCAAAGCCATCACCGATTTCCATGTTTATGAAGAAATTTTAATAGAATATCAAGAAAAGTCTATTGTTATCCATGTTAATGCAGAATACAGTTCACGAAAACATCTGTGGTAAGGGTTTCCTGCATGAATGTTCATTAAAACAGTTCTAATAGCTATGATTCAATGTACTGCACATGAATGAAGACAGTAAACTTTCTGAAGTGATGTCCACACTTACTTATTTGATAAAAGGACCGAATATACTGGATGTGGGCACAGGCTTTGGCACTGGAATCACAGTCCTGCTCAAGGACAAGAATCACAAAGTTACCAGCATTGATCCTGAGGCCTGGTCTTTTGATTCAATCGAAAGAGAATTCAGTAAGGAGATATCAGAAGATCGACTCATACTCAGGACATCAAGAGCAGAGAATATGCCTTTCCAGGACAATTACTTCAACTCATCACTTGCACTTTTTTCCATGCACCACCTGAAAGATCCTGAGGCCGGCATTAAAGAAATGGAAAGAGTAACTTCCGGAAATATTGTCATTGCAGAGTGGGATAAGGATTCGGCAGGAAAATTCAATCCGCATACTGAAGAACATCTGTCCGGCATAAAGAAACATATTATGGACTACGCAGAAAGAAATAGTTATGAATCCAGTGATTATGGCGTGTGGTATCTTGTCTGGAAATCAAAAAATTAAACCTCTCTTTGAATCAGTCCTGCAATTTATATCCTCTTTATTTACATTTGGAAAGTTTCAATACCACAGAATGTATAATACCTATAAGATTTAAAGTGAGGTGTTAAAATGACAGAGGAAACTGGAGTTATCATGGTTACGATGAATTATGTGCCAGGCAAAAAGATAACAAAAGTAATAGGTACAGTCTGGGGAATAACAGTAAGAAGCAGAGGTATTGGCGGCAATATAATGGCAGGGCTGAGATCTCTCGGCGGAGGGGAGATAAAAGAATACTCCAAAATGCTTTCGGATGCCAGAAACACTGCAATGGACAGAATGAGAGACGCAGCTAAACAGCTTGGTGCAAATGCTGTCATGGAGTTAAGATTTGATTCTTCTGACATAGGTCAGATAATGACGGAAATTGTGGCTTACGGGACGGCAGTTGTTGTAGAGGACGCTTCAGGAACGGCGGAGAGAGTCACTCTCTCATAAAAATATTCAGTTCACGGTGAAAATTGACCCCGAAAAGAGAGATTACAGGGTCTTATGCCATCAGGGGGATAGGCCTGGGCATTCTGTATATGGTTGTTGCATTGATCGGGCAGCAATTCGTGCAGTCAATGCCAGCAATTATTTTTCTTTTCTATCACGGATTTGATGTTTCATCACTGTCAACTCTCTATCCTGAACTAATCGCAAGAAATTACATTCTCTTTTCAATATTCATGGGGTTCATTGCCGGTGCATTTCAGGAAGGTTCAACATACGTTGCCGTGGATACAAGAAAGAAAAACGTTGCCATATTTATCGGGATTGGGTTTGCGGTTGTTGACATAGCTGTTCTTCTTGTAGAAACACTATTCTACAGAAAACCTGTTTCCAGTTTTCAGTCATTCATCATCTTTCTCAATATCATATCTCCCATGCTGTTTCACCCGGGAACTGCAACTTTCATGAAATGGGGAAGGCTGGTTGATAAAGGAAAGTTGACTCTCCTTCTGAGTATTCTCATACATTCCATTGTGGATGGAGGTTTAGTTTATGCCGATTATTACATTAATTTCCATCCTTCTTTATACCATGTTTCTGCCTATGAATACTGGTCAATGGTAATGGTATTATCAGCAGGCATATTCATAACAGGTACAATGCTGTTAAGAAGTGTTGAGGACATAGAGATTCCTCCTGAACCCGTTGTTTATTGAACAATGACAATAGGTTAAATTTGTAACAGGGTATCTACAGATAAAACCCGCTTATTCCAACATTACCGTATTCAGGTTTCCAGGTGCAGATTCTTGAAATTGATTATTTTGAAGTCTCATTTCCAGATTTACTATACACTTCACCATGGCCGGAAAGTATTATCTGGGCTGGATGTTCCAAGATTTTTTTTCTGGATTCCTCTGCCTTTGCCATGTCAAGGGTGAATGCCTTGTTCAGACCAAGCTTACCAGATGAGACAACAACTGCGTCTCCCACAAAGAGTACATTATCTTTGCTGAAAAAGTAGGAAGTGCTTCCAGGCGTGTGACCCGGTGTCTCCACCACTTCCAATCCTTCCATGGAGAGTTCTGAAGACCGGCTCAAACCTTCAACAGGTTCCGATTTCATGAACCCGGAGACCAACCTGCTGGCAAGTGATTTTGCCGGTGTCATTCTTTCTTTCCCAGATATTACACCTATCTCGGCATCAGGAGCATATATTTTTGTCCCAAATTCGTCCCTTATGGACTTGAGGCCACCAACATGATCGGGGTGGTAATGAGTTATCAGCACAATCTCAGGTTTCAGGTTGTTTTTCCTGTAATAATCAATTATCTTTTTTGATGATCCTCTGGTTCCGGTATCTATGAGCAACTGCCTTCCATCAAGATTTACAGAATAGCAATTTGCCATTGTTCCATCAATCAACTCTATGTTCTCAGTTATCTTCATGAAGAATCAGATACTGCAAGTGTATATTAATATGAATCTATACGGAACGGTATAGATTGGGAGGATGGTTGTCAATTGCAGAAAACGGTGTCTTACCTGGGGCCAGACGGGTCCTGGAGCGAAATATGTTCTCTAGTGTGGTTTAAAGGATATGCCAGATTGCCATGCAGATCTTTCGATGAAGCTCTGGATATGGTGGAAGTTGGAAAAAGTGATGTTTGCGTTATCCCAGTTGAAAATTCCATAGAGGGTCCAGTGACCCAGGTTCTGGACATCCTTTCTGACTCCAGCCTGAACATTATCGGCGAAAAGATAATGAAAATAAGGCACAGTCTTCTCTCAAACTCAGGTGAGATAAAAGTGGTTTATTCACATCCACAGGCCCTTGCACAGTGCAGAAAAAAGTTACGGGCAATGCTACCAGGTGCTGATATTGTTCCAGTCTCATCAACATCCGAAAAATGGGTTGAAGCGTCCGAAGGGAGAGGGGTCGCAATAATAGGATCACCAGATCTTGCAGCCAGGTATGGGCTTACCATTGTCAGTGATAATGTCTGTGACTATGATTTTAATCTAACCAGATTTATTGCGGTCGGGAGATCAACTGAACCCTCAGGTGAGAAATCTAAGGCAAGCATCAGCTTTTCACCATCAAGTAACAGGCCAGGTTCTCTTGTATCTGTTCTCAAACCTCTTTCAGACAGGGGTATCAACATGAGTATGGTGGTCTCGAGGCCGGATAAGAAACACGCCGGTTCTTACAGGTTTTTCATTGACTGTGATAGTTTTGGGACTATTGAAAACCTCAACGCTGCTATTGAGGAAATGAAGGGCGAGGGTGCGGCAATCTCCATTAAAGGGATTTATTGCAGTTCAAGCTGGCAAATGCCGGATTATCCATGACTTTCAAATAGCCGGGAAACGGTTTCAGACGTGGCAAGGAATCAGTGGTCTTCACGATGGACAACGTTATTATATGATCATGATACAGATGTTTCCCCATTATCCGGCACATGTCCTGGTACAGATTCCACACGGGTCGTGAATTTTAGCACTCATACACAACTGTTGAGCCGAATATCTTTTTCTATTTTTCCTCAGTGGATGTTCCATTCTCACCAGAGGCATCTCTTTATTTTTGTCTCGTATACTTTTTGCAATATACTGATAATAATTTCCCTACGAACATCAGTTCAACCCTCCAACCCTGTTTATAATTCATGTTTAAACATATTTCTCTCACAGGCAGTTGTACACTGACGATCAACGCAATGTGTGTTGTTACCGTTTACATGTTACTTTGAAAGTAGCTGAAATACACTTATCCCGCGAGTAAAGCGCAAACTTAAGGATACATGTAATCACAGGGAAGGGGTAGAACAGTGGCTAAGAGGAATAGCAGTGCGTTAGCCCGAACACTTCATATAATGGCAGAGGGTTTTTACCTGACTGGGATAGTGGGAACCGGATAAGCTGAGAGGTTCAAGTCCAGTTCTGAGAGAGACTCCAGGGTCTACTCACCTTCCCATCTAATCAGGTTTATAAGACGAAATTCAAATTATCTTCACATTTACGGAGAGCAGATCACTCAATATTTCATAGTCTTGGTCGGAGGTAATTATAACCGAATCGACCCGAACAGCGCTCGCAGCTATCAAAACATCAAGCCCGTTTATCCTTTTACCTTTGGATACTAAGAGCGCCTGCATCTCTGACGCTCGTTTTGCGTCGTCCACGCTGAAGGGAACAATTGTGGTTCCTTCAAAGAAAGACAAGGCATGACTTTTTGGGTTGAACCCTTTTAACCTACTGTACGCTTCTCCCAAGAGAACTTCAAAGACACAAAGAGAACTTGTATATACGTCATCAGCAGCGTCTATTTGGGCCTTTACTACATCTCTGCCACGTAAGAAATCAATTATAGCAGAAGAGTCCAGAAATATATTCATGGCCTGAACCTAAAATTCCGTCTGAATTCTTCTATGGCATTTTCAAATTCTTCAGCCTCGCCACTTGTTAGCGTCCCAAACTCCTTCCCAAGTAGCGTTTTCTTTCTGGTCCTGGATTCTTCAACTAGAGAGTCCAGTAGCTTGCTGAAACTTTTTTGGCCCTTGATTGAGCGCAGTTTCTCATAAACTTTGTCATCTATCATTATGGTTTTCATTTGATGTTCTCTGTATACAGACTACATATATTAATTCACTGATCAAAGAAAATATATCTGGAATTCCTGACTCTCTGATGATCGCTCATATCCTTAACTCCTTCGTTTAGTAGGCATAAGTTTCCGATGAGTTCGCAGGTTAGACCTTAAGTTAACTGGACTCCACGTGAAATAAGTTTCATCAGGTATTTATGCCAACTTTAACTACATGAGGAATTTCCAGAGGGCCAGGAAAATATGCATGGAGGATTACCGCTACAAAATTGTGATGTATGGTCAACACAAGTGATGTGTTTTAACTACAAATGTCATTTGTTTCCACGTCTTAAGGTCACTCACGAACTCATGCTCCGTGAAATCCCACCATCAGACAAAGAGAAATGGATAAACATTGTAACAGAATGAATTGGCTTTCGTCTAAATAAACTTCCTTAAGATGATACCATCGATGAGAATAAATTACGTGAAAATGAAGATACAGGGAATATCTTCATGGAAAAAGGTCCGTTGAAAGATACTTGAGTCCCGAGTCCGGAAGTATCGTGACCACACAACTGCCCTTCTCTAGAAGTTCGGAAGTCTTCAGGGAAGCTGCAACATTTGCACCACTTGAATATCCTGCGAAAATACCTTCTTTTCTGGCAAGATTCCTCGCAGATGTGAATGCTTCCTCATCAGATACAGTAAGATAACCATCAACCAGACTATTATCCCAGAATGGTGGTTTGAAAGCATAACCTCCCCCCTGTATCCTGTGTCTTGTTGATATGATCTTTTTCCCTGCGAGATAGGGTGCTGATTCTGGTTCGACGACAAAGCATTTCACGTTTTTATTGTGTTTTTTCAGGGCACGCGATGTTCCGACAAATGTTCCACCGGAACCGACATAAGTCACGAAAGCATCTATCTCTCCTCCAGTCTGTGACCATATTTCTTCCCCCGTTGTCTCCTCATGAGCTTTCGCACCGTCGGGATTGTTGAACTGATCTGGCCTGTAAGCGTTTAATTTTATGGCAAGTTCCTTGGTCTTGACTTCCACCAGGTCAAGGTCCTCTCCGGATACAAATCCAGGTTTTCCGCCTGGAGCCTGTGGCACAAGAACAACATCGGCACCAAGGGCAGATAACATTCTTCTTCTCTCCACCGAGTTCCCTTCAGACATGACTGCTACAAATTTGTAACCCTTCACTGCACATACTATGGCGAGTCCTGTACCCATGTTACCGCTGGTTCTCTCAATTACAGTTCCTCCAGGCTTGATCTTTCCGGATTTCTCAGCTTCTTCTATAAATTTAATGGCAACCCGGTCTTTTATGCTCAGACCAGGGTTAAAATATTCTATCTTTGCATATATGTTTATACCACTTTCTCCA
>JAJZOT010000078.1 GCA_021847855.1 Thermoplasmata archaeon
TCCACTGACAGTCCCTGCCGGAAAAACTGACCTGATCACATTCAATTTGTCGTTGTTTTCTGCAGTTGAGGAGACCCTGCTCACCAGGTGCTGCACATTTCCAAATTTTCCTATCTCCATATTCCTCTCAACCCTTACGGATCCAGGCAGGGATATCCTTGCCAGGTCATTCCTGGCAAGATCCACCAGCATTCTGTGCTCAGAAAGCTCCTTTGGATCTTCCCTGAGTTTTTTTCCGAGTAATTCATCATCCTCAACTGTATTCCCTCTTCTCGCCGTTCCGGCTATGGGGTCAACTATCAGTTTATTTCCAATCATTGTGACAAGGTTCTCAGGCGAGCTCCCAATAATCTGGTATTCACCAAACTTATAATAGTAAACATAGACAGATCTGTCAAATTCAAGGAACTCCATAAGGCACTTTACAGGATCGAATGCTGGTAATTGAAAGTCTCTGGAAATAACAACCTGTAATAGTTCACCCTGTCTGATTCTGTCCCTGAGACCGGAAATGATCCTCTCAAGTTTTTCATCTTCAAGATTCTGGCTGGTAAGTATTCTTCTATCCCTGTTCATGTCTCTCAGGTATGTCCCTTTAGTTGTTTTTTCTGGAAGGAGAGCCATTACAGCTGGCCACTTGGACTTCATGAATTTGACTCCCCTGAAATTCTCCTCTATAAAATCAAACGAAACGACCAGGGGAACAGAGATGCCATCCTCAAGATCTTTTATCCTGTTGAAAAAACGGCCAATTTCATCAGATGTTTTCATCATGAGTGGATCAGCATTGGACTGGAACAGGACCTCGGTTCCCCTGATCCTGTTCAAATCATCAAATTTGCAGAAATATGCAAAATTCTCATTCTCATCAATCAGGGAGGGTATGAGTTCAGACAGTGGCATGCTGGCACCTCGCAGCTTCAATAAACTCTTTCATCCTGCTGTGATCCTTCTTTCCGGGGCTGATCTCAAGGGAACTGCTGGCATCTATGAACCTGAACCCAAATTTCCTGATGGTGCCAACGTTAGAGGGTCCTATCTTCCCAGCGACACCTATTCTTGGATTTCCTGATAAGGGCCTTAATCCATCCAGAAATTTTACAATGCCTTCCCTGTTCTCTACAAGAACCAGATCAGCACCCGCATTCAGTCTTTCACCTATGTCGGATTCCGTAATTCCATTTCCTCCATACTTTAAAACAGAGATTATTCCTTTTCCTGATTTCGACTTTAAACTCTTTATCTGTTCAGCTGTATGATTGAAATGGAGCTGGATATAGTCCGCTGAAGCAAGATCGTGATCTACGGATTCCAGTGATGTGTAAACGGCAGCGGTTGTTGCTCCCATGTCTTTAATGTTTTCCAGAAGATCAACGGTGCCATGCCTGGGTACTGTTTCGTCAAGTATTACGCCAATGATATCATATCCCAGATCCATTGCAAAGGAGGCATCCTGTAAACGGGCGATGCCACATATCTTCACGATTTCATCATTCTGCAAATCATCTCCCTCCAATTTTATTGACCTGAATGGCTGCCCTTCCAGACATGATGGTTTCAAGGGCATCTTCATAGGCATCGTTTAACCTGCTGTGCACATCTCTTGCCACAAGAAGCGGGGCAACGTTCAGGGCAATGAACCCTGCAATTTTTTTATCTTCTCCCCTGAGTCCGGACAGAGTCATGTTAAAATTTTTTTCCGGATCGCTGCTGGCAACATCATGAATATCTATAGATCTTCCAGTGATGTTCTCCGGTTCAATTTCCACTTCGGTTACTCTTTCATCCACAAACATAATCTTTGAACGGCAGAAGGGCGAAACTTCATCCATCCCATTGGAAGAGATCACAACAGCTCCCCTTTTTCCAGATTCCTTCAGTACTCCGGCAAACACCGGAACCATTGACGGTTCGGAGGAACCTATGATTATGCATTCTGGATCTGCCGGGTTTGTAACAGGTCCAAGGTAGTTGAAGACAGTTTTATAAGGCAGTTGTTTTCTTGCCTCTGAAAACATCCTGAAAGTTCCATTGAACTGTGGTGCAAGGAGGAATGCAAAATTATTTTTATTGATCTTTTCCAGAAGTTCCTCACGTTTGAAATCAAACCTGTAGCCTAACCTGGAAAGGAAGTCGGCGCTTCCAATCTTCCCAGTAACTGCCCTGTTTCCATGCTTCGCGATCCTTATCCCCATGGAAGATGCAGTTATTGCAGCTGCAGTGCTGACATTTATGGTGTTCATCAGATCACCTCCTGTTCCAACAATATCTGATACACCATCAACAGGGGATATAAGGGCGAAATCCCTAATAGCTGCGGAAAAACCCGCCATTTCAGTGGCTGTAACACCCTTCTGGTGAATCATGCTGAGAAGTGCGATCCGATCCCGATCCGATGCATCTGGAGAAGCGAGTCTTTTCATTATTGAGTAGGATTCCTGATATGAAAGGTCACGGTTGAACATCTTTTCCTGTGTTTCATGCATTTCTCATCACCACCAGATCGTTGATAAACTGCCTGAAGCCATCAATGTCGTGTTTTTCAAGCATGGTGATCAGAAGTGTTCCTATTGCGGCTCCATGTGCTCCGTAAGATACGAGTTTTCTCACATCATCGACACTTCTTATGCCGAAGCCGAAGTTTATCTCCCTGTCAACCAGGATTGAGTTGATCCTCGATACCACAGCATCCTGGCTGTATGGTACATTTATTCCAGTTGAGGGCATTAGCCCGTAGTATATCCAGGAGTTCGAGATTTTTGATACATTTCTTATTACCCTGTCAGGAGAAGATGGGTTGAAGAAAGGTATATATTCATAACCAGAGCCCTGGATCTCCCTTATGATATCCTCATTCTCATCGTAAAAATCCGTCAGCAGATCTGGTATTATAAGCCCCGAAAATCCACATCTCTTAAGTATGCCATAGATTTTTTCCCTGTTTTCCAAAAAATCATCGTGGTAGGCAAGAAGATAGATCTTTTCTGCCTTTCTTTTAAGTGAGGCTGAAAGCTTCTCTATAGAGGTTTCATTGAAATTAACCACACCTGCCTCATGTGTTTCCCTTATCCTGGGACCATCGTAATAGGCTCTTCGTGAGGGATATCCAAGCTCCACATAATCTATTGAATGATCCGGTATTGCATCAGAAAATTCCTGAAGTGTGTCGTTATCGGGAAACCCTATTGTGAAATACAGTATTATCCTGTTTTTCGTTTATATCACTCTCCCGCGAAAATGGACATGTCCAGAAGCCCGTGTCCACTGACATTCACAACAATTGTTTTCTTTTCATCATGGTTCGACTTCACATATTCAATGGTGGATGCTATGGCATGACCGGACTCCGGGGCAGCAACTATTCCCTGTGTATTTGCAAAAATCCGCAGGGCATCTATGACCTGCTTCTCCCCAACCTCTTCTGATTTTACGATTCCATTCTTAACAAGCAGTGACAGGGATGGTGAGGCTCCATGGTATCTCAGTCCTCCAGCATATATACTTTCAGGCACAAAATCCGAACCGAGCGAATACATCTTTATGGAGGGCAGAATTCCTGCATTGTCCACGTAATCATACCTGTATTTTCCCTTTGAGAACTTTGGGACCTCTCGAGCTGTTGATGAGATTATTGTTCTTTCCCTTCCATCCCTCATAAGTGGAAAAATAAATCCCCCGAAATTACTGCCTCCTCCCACACATCCTATCAGGACATCAGCTTCCTCACCCATAATTTCCAGTTGCTTCTGGGTTTCAAGTCCAATTATGCTCTGGTGTGTTATGACAGAATTCATTACACTACCAAGCAGGTATCTTATGTCATTGTCAAGCGCATATTCAACAGCTTCCGATATTGCTATCCCCAGGGAACCCGGATGATCCGGACTCTGGGAAAGGAATTTCCTTCCAGTTTCAGTAATGGTCGAAGGGCTGGGTATGACCTCGGCACCATATAGATTCATGACTGTTTTTCTCAATGGTTTCTGACGGTAACTGACATTTACCATGAAAACTTTGGATTTCATTCCGTTCATGGATGATGCAAGTGCCGTGGCAGTGCCCCATTGCCCCGCTCCAGTTTCAGTGGTTACCTCCTGGATTCCCTCACTGGCGGCATAGTAGGCCTGTGGAATTGCGGTATTGATTTTGTGGGATCCAGTTACTGTTGCGCCTTCGAATTTATAGAATATTTTCCCTTTATAATCAAGGTATTTTTCAAGATTTCTCGCCCTTACAAGGGGAGTAGGGCGTCCGATCTGTTCATATAATTCCATCACTTCATCCGGAATTTTTTCATATTTCCTGAAAGTGAATTCCTGCTCAATTACCTTTTTCGGAAGTATGCGGTTAAGTAGCTCTATGGAAGACTTATGCAGATCATTGTCCCTGGGTGGCGGCAGTGGTTCAGGAAGATCCGGAACAACATTGTACCAGTTTTCCGGTATTATGTCTGTGTTCTGTGTTGAAATCATAAAAATAGCATTGATGCACACTATATATACATTATTGTATTATTTATGGTTCCTAAAATATTCATCTCTTAACTCCCTTGTGCACATATACCGATCCAAGCATGAAGGGTCTTGAAATTTCAAGTGTTATTCCGGAATTCCTGATTTTGGTCTCAAGCGTTTCATGATCATAGAAATTTTTCACGGATTGAGCCAGATAAGAGTATGATTTGCTTCCGGTCATGCGGTTTCCAATCCTGGGCATCATCCTGTAGAAATACAGTGAGAAGAACTGCCTGTATACCGGAATCTCTGGATCAAAAATATCCAGGTTGATGAAGATTCCATTTTTTCTGAGAATTCTGTGGACTTCGCTGAAATAGTTATCAACATTTTCAAGATTTCTCGTGAGAAATGCCGAAACCACGCGGTCAACTGATTCATCGGGCAGAGGTATGTGTTCTGCACTTGCCACTATAAATCTTGTGTTTGGAAACAATTTTGGCCTGAACATGCTGTCTGTAACGTCAAGGCATGTGGTACTGCAGGTTCCACAGGCTTCTATGATCTGGCGGGTGAGTTTGCCCGTGCCGGCCCCGCAGTCAAGGACATCAAGATTGTCCTTCAGTTCAAGATTCTTTACCATGAATCTGCGCCATCTTTCGTCCTGTCCCATGCTGATTAAAGTATCCAGGAAGTCATATTTGTCCTGTATCGAATTGAAAATTTCTCTTACGTTCTTCTCTTTATCGCCCAATATATCATATCCTCAGCTCTCGGGCATCTTCGTGAACTGTGCATGAGGTATATTGTCAATTGATATTATATTGTCAGGGTCAACATACCCCTCTTCAATTGCCTTCTTCACCACGTATTCCCCAACAAGGTTGGCTATTGTGCATACCCCAAGGGATGAGACAAATGTATCATCATTTACTCTTATATCCCCATAAAAATCAGATCTTATATCAAGGTGAAGCTTACCCTCTCTTATGACCTTCCCAACAATTGACGAATCAGCTGCTGCAAGCAGTACCTCCCCATTTATGCTGGATATCTTCATATTGATCTTTTCGTTCACCTGATCACATCCAGTTTTTTGTAGGATGGTTCATAAATCTGCCCAGTTCTCTTGAGGTTTGAAATTGCTTCCTCGGCTCTGTCAACGCTGAGCCCTCTGGCCTGGGAAAGGCTTATCACCTCATCTATTTCAGCTGAGTTTTTCTCTTTTTTAAGTTCCCTGATTATGTCGAAAACTGTCTCCAGATCATTTCTCTGTTTTGAACTTGTTCCAGTGTATAGGACGTCAATATCTACCTCTCCATTATGCGTGGAGACATCCTTGAGATAGTAGTCAACAATCTGTTTTGCAAGCATTGCATCACCCTCTGTTACAATGGATGACAACCTTGCCCTGGCTGCTGCTTCGGCCAGCCTGATTGTGGACTCCAGCTGCCTTGCAGTTATGGGTATGGAATCCGGGTTGCCACTCCTTGTTTTCACATATTCCTCCCTGAGAAGGTTTATTGCCTCGTCCGAAAGCCTGGGAAAAACTTTTCCCTTCGCATAGGAGACATATTTTCTGACCATATCCTTTTCAACTGGTGGATTGAACTCCATCTCCTCCGGTATATTCAACCCGGTAATATCATTCTGTTCAAGGCTTTTGTAAATCTCTCCCACCCTGTGGGCCCTCAGAACATGCATAGCCAGTTTGTCATCATTTCCCCTATCCGGTTTATCTATGATCTTGAATATGACATCAAATCTTGAGAGAAGTGGCGGTGGGAAATCTATCTGATCAACGATTGTTCTTGACTGATCGTATCTGCCGAACTTGGGATTTGCAGCTCCAAGGATCGAACATCTTGATTTCAGGGTTGCCATGATGCCTGCCTTTGAAATAGTCACGGTCTGCTGTTCCATGGCCTCGTGCATGGCTGCTGTATCCTTTTCATCCATCTTGTCCAGTTCATCAATGGCAGCAAAACCGTTGTCTGCAAGTACAAGGGCTCCAGCCTCCAGTGTCCATCTCCCCTCACCAAAGTCGTCCCTTATGGCAGCAGCAGTTAGCCCAGCCGCACTGGATCCACGCCCAAATGCAAAAACTCCTCTGGGGGAAAGTTCAGTCATGTATTTCAACAGCTGTGATTTCGCAGTACCCGGATCACCCACCATGAGGACATGTATATCTCCTCTCATGGTCGTGCCATCTTTCATGGTCTTACGAATTCCACCAAACATCTGAAGGACGAGAGTTTTCTTCACCATCTCCATTCCGAAAATTGTTGGTGCAATGGAGGCTGAAAGTTTCTCTATTATATTCGGTTCTTTTGAAAGATCAAGAATCGCCTTTTCATCCTCCTCTGTTATCTTCACATCCTCAATCTCCTTGTTAACTCTCCTGAAATTTAACGCATAAACATAGATATTGAATTCAGTAAGCATTATGCTTCCAGCTCTTTTCTGCTCTGCCTTCAGGATCCCATCAATCATTATTCTGTCCCCGGGAAATATCTTCCCCGTGAGGTCATCTTCAACTATCACAGTTATTCTCTGGGGCTGTGATCCTCCATCCAGTGTTTCTGGGTTCTCCTGGATTTCAAGTTTTTGGAAGTCCACAAATTCAGACTCCTCTGTTAAAAGCTTGAATTTAGTCTTGTTTCTCTCTTTTCCACAGATCG
>JAJZOT010000079.1 GCA_021847855.1 Thermoplasmata archaeon
CAATGCTAAGAGGAAGGATCGGAGATTCGCCCATATTTGGATCTGGAATTTATGTTGGGGAAAGGGGTGCTGTCGTGGCTACAGGCATAGGTGAGGATATAAGCCGAAGACTGCTATGCTTCAGGATACATGAAAAGATTGGAACAAAGCCTCTTCATGAGATAATGGAAGAGGAAGTGGGCTTTTTTAAAGGCGTGATTGCGGGAGTCATCGCTGTAAGTGCCGACGAGCATGGTTATTTTGCAAACAAAGGGATGGGCATTGGTTTGAAAATTGAGAACACGGATTGAATTAACCCTATTTCACAAAAATTGATTCAATCAATGCAGTAACTGTTCAGTACGTGCAAATATATTCCTATTTTGTGTTCTAAATTCTTTCTTAATTGTCGATTAAGATGAGAATTAACATTTGGAAATAACTCTGATCATGTAACATGAAAGAATTTTATTGATTATTCTTTTGCGGGTGGCGCAACCATTACAGCTATCTTGCTTCGCTTTATTACTTCTGAACTAACTGAACCGAGTATCAATCTTTCAACTCTTCCAAGTCTGCGCATACCCATTACTATAATGTCTGCTTTGAATTTTTCTGCAGTCTTGAGTATGGTACCCGCTGTGTCAAGTGAAGGCATATCAACAATTTCTACCTCGGCTGTTACTCCACGTTTCTTTGCGATCTGAACCGCCATGTCTATGATGTTCTCTGCGGTAGCCTCATCCTTCTGCACCATTTCATTATAAAAGTCGCCACTGTATTCCCCAAAATATGGAGAAATAACCTTGCTTTCGGTTGTGGAATACATTATGAGGTACCCGTCAACAGAATTTTTTAGATCAAGAGCATAATTCAAAGCATTAACTGAAGAATTCGTACCATCAAATGCAACCATTATTTTCATGATTATACATGGGCAATATGAATTTAAATCATACAGCTTCTATTTAACATCATGCCTTTATATCCTTGTTAATCATTATTTCTTTTTTCATAACTAATGTCTTCTGGAGATGAAATTCTTGAGTGCACCTATAGATGCCATCCATATACCCTAAACACAGAGCTCAATTAGGTGTCGATTGGATTATTTTTCGGTAAAGACCACAAGATCTTTACATTTCTATGTGCTATTAGATACTGAAAAAGACAGAGGAAATAAAGCAGAATTAGTGTGAAACCCATACTGCTACAGTCGTCGAAAACATACCTTACCGATACTGGAGACAGGGCAATAATGCAAGAAATACCAGAGAAGGCTGTGAAACTTCCAGAAATCCAAGGACTGAAACCAGAACTGTTCCCTGAAAGAGATCTGAGTTAATGATGAATGTTAACTACACTTACAAACCTATTAATCATCTGGTTATATTATATAATATGCATTCAAATATCTGTTTTGTACATCCTCCCAGCATCTATGATTTTAGAACCAGAGATCTTAAGGCTGGACCCATAAGTGACGTTGTTCCTTCAACACCGGTTTTTGAAATGTACCCCATGGGTTTTATCAGCATGCTTTCCAACCTCACAAAAAATGGATACGATGGAAGAATTGCAAATGTTGCGTCACGGATGGTTTTATCAAAAAAGTTTGATCCTGTTAAGTATCTTGTGAATATGGACACAGACATCTACGCCATTGACCTCCACTGGCTGCCACATGTGCATGGTGCATTCAGCATTGCCGGAATAATAAAACGGGAAAAACCGGAGGCAAAGATAGTTCTTGGAGGATTTTCCGCATCTTATTTCTCGGACGAGATAATGCTCAAGCATAATGAGATTGACTTTATCCTTAAAGGCGATTTTCAGGAATATGGAGTTACAAAACTCGCTGAGTGCATTGAGGATGGGAGGAGCCTCGTGACAGTACCATCATTGAATTACAGGGTTGGCACGAAAATAATTTCAAACCCACAATCGAATGAGAACAACATTCACAATATTTTTCTGGACTATAAGATCCTTATGAAAAACGCCATAAAGTACCACGATGTTGCCGGGCATCTCCCTTATGCTGACTGGATTAACAATCCGGAAGCCGTAACCATAATAGAGCATGGCTGCCAGTTCAACTGTGCCTTTTGTGGTGGTTCTAATTTTACATATAAAAATAATTTTTTTAAAACATCTCCCGTATACAGGGATCCGGTGCGCATTGCCGAGGAGATTGAAATGGCCCAGCAGGTGCTTGGGTCACCTGTCTTCGTTGCTGGCGACATCAACCAGGCAGGAGAAAAATACTATTCAGCCTTTTTTAAGGAAATTAAGGAGAGAGATGTCGATATACCTTTGCTCACGGAATATTTTGTTCCACCGCCTCATGATTACTTTACTAAGTTGAGCCATACCTTCAGCGATTTCACAGCAGAAATTTCCCCGGAGAGTTCATCCGAAAAGATAAGGAAATTTAATGGAAGATCCTATTCCAATAAAGAACTAGAAGATAGCATAGACTATGCCAGCATGGAGGGATGCAGAAAGTTTGATGTTTATTTTACATTGGGGATAAGCCATCAGGATGAGAGTGCATTACGGGAAGATATCGAGTACGCAAGACAGATGATGATAAGGCACTCCGGAAAAGAGATGAATGTTTATTCATTCATATCACCCCTTACTCCGTTCATAGATCCGGGATCACTCATTTACGAGAAACCGGAAATGTACGGATTTCATATCACTGCAAGATCCATTGATGAGTACTTTGATCTTCTGGACAGGGGTAAATCCTGGGTAGATTTCCTGAACTATTACAATGACTGGATGGATGCTGGAACCATTGAGAGGCTCACCTACGAATCAGAGATTGAAATGATGAAAACCAGGATGGAGGTTGGTATAACGGATAAAAAAAGGGGAGAAAAGATCATTGAGAACATCAGGCATTACCTTAACAATGATCCTTATGAAAAGAGTGAAAAACCAAACAGCCATCTTTCATATCTCAATAAGGATATAGAATGGTCCAGAAAGCATAAGCTTACTTTTGATTCCTTTCTTATATACTGGTACAAAAACCTTAAAAGTATTGAAAAAGAGCTTGAAAAATGAAAAAATTGATGATTAAAAATAATCGGGAAGTTAAAGCCCGAATATGAACGCTGGAAAGTATTTTGCAAAGTCCACGAGGTGTCCCGGAAGTGCCAGGTACCCTATGAACAGTGCAAGCAAACTTCCCAGTACAAGCAGTACGAATTCCAGGTAGTACATGAATTTCCCTGGACCAGCTGGTTTCATGGTGACCACTGGTGCCAATATTGCTGCTACTCCATCTATTATAAACAACCCCATTGCAGTTATGAGATTATTCCCTGATTCCAGATGGTATGTCAGGATACTTCCCGCTCCCGTGAGAACGTATATACCCAGGATGACAAACAGTATACTAAGTGAAGAGACCTTCATGTTCTTGTAAACCATTACCGAGGCGGCTACCAGCAGAAGACCGAAGAAGAGCAACGGATCTCCGAAAAGCATGTTGTAGCCAGATGGAAGAGGCCAGGTGAATGACATCTCATACCCACTTATAAGGTCAAACATACCGATTACGAATGCAGGTACTACAAGCTGTTCCTTCATTGCTTCAAACTTGCCCATGGCCGAGAATAAAAAGAACAGGGAACCAAGAAATGTTCCTGAACCTAAGCCAATAAGCATAATAGCCAGAGAATCTATAAACAAAGCCATTTAACTCACATCAATTATATATTATTAACAACTATAATAATAGAACACCTCACATATAAGGTATTAACATGAAAAAGATAAACCGGACATGAAAGTCCTGAAAGGGTTAATTTCCAGCGGCATCCAATATAAGGTGTTTACAGCATAAGATGCAAGTTTTCCATTCCATTGGACTATTCCATAATAAACCACCATCTTATTTTTTTTATTTCCATTACCCAATAGTGAAAAACTCTTTCATAATTCTAATTATCCATGAAGTTATACCTGTGTTTTTTTAAATATGATAAAAGAGAAGTGGTTTTCAAGCATGCAGATGGACGTAAGTGCCAAAGATGTTCCTTTCATCCCATTTTCCGAGTTATGTATCATAAAATTGAAAATCATTTCAACTTCAGTGTGAACCTTTATATGTGTCATGCACATGGAATCGGGAATGGAGTTTGAAAAATTCAAGACCATGCATTTCCCTAGGGATGTGTTTGTGGGACATGGAGTTCTTGAAAACGTTGCACTGGTTGTCAACCAGAATCTTAAGTCTGGACCAGCTTTGATATTAACAGGGAATACCACCTATGAACTCGCTGGAAAGGAGGTGGAAGAAATCCTTCAGAATAATAACATTGAGGTTGTCTCCATAAAACTGGGTAAGGCTGATAAGGAAAACCTTGCCAGATCTCTTTCCATTGCAAATGAAATATCAGCTGGTATAATCATTGGTGTGGGAGGCGGCACCAAAATTGATCTTGCAAAAAAAACAGCCTTCGATCTTAAAGTTCCTTTTGTTAGTGTACCAACATCACCAAGTCACGATGGGATAGCTTCTCCAAGAGCTTCCATACGATCCAACAAACTTACGGTATCGGAGGAAGGTTCAATGCCTGTTGCAATAATAGCTGATACTGCTGTTCTTGTAAAGGCACCTTTCAGGTATCTTGCGGCTGGGGCGGCTGATGTCATATCGAACCTTACCGCAATACTTGACTGGAAACTTTCAGCCAGGCTGCACGGTGAGGATTTCAGTTCAAGCGCTGCTGCAATTTCTGAATATGCTGCCAGAGAGCTTGTTGAAAAGGCCCAGCTCATTATGCCGGGTGTTGAAGAATCGGTCTGGCTAGTAACCAAACAGATACTTGCATCCGGAACTGCAATGGCAATAGCCTCCACATCAAGACCTGCAAGTGGAAGTGAGCATCTGATAGCCCATGCACTTGAAAAATACAACCCTGGAAATTCCATACACGGGGAGCAATGCGCAATAGGGTCAATTGTATCCATGTTTTTGCATGGTGGAGACTGGAGGTCCCTGGTGAACACCTACCAGAAATTTGGACTTTCAGTTAAAGCTAAAGATTACAATATTGATGATATGACCATGATCAGGGCAGTAAGCACAGCACACGCCATAAGACCTGAACGCTACACAATTCTTGGGGAACGCGATCTCAGCCTTGAAGCTGCTGAGAAGGTACTTGAAACAACTGGAATAATTTAAAAACGAGTGGTTAAAATGGCAAAAATTTCGTTAATTGGCGTAGACCTGGCTAAAGAAGGCATGGAATTTACTTTTGTTACCCCCCTGGTTGGATGTGCTGAATGCAGAATAAAAAACGTCTGCTTCAACCTGGATCCGGGAAGAACCTATCGGGTTACGGCGGTGAGGGAAAAGCGTAATCCATGTTTTGTCTTCAACCGGGATCAGGTGGCAACAGTGGAGGTTGAAGAAGTACAGGAATACCTCAACATGCAATACGGCAGAAAACTTCAGGAGGGATCAACCGTCACAACAAAATCCATGGAATGCGATCATTACACGTGCCCCAATATTGAAAGATGCAACATGACCTTCATGAGGGAAGGTTCCAAGGCAACTATAACAAAAATAGAGGAGAAGCTAGACTGTCCCAAAGGATACAATATGAGAAAAGTTGCAGTTAAGATGCGCTGATTTTTATTATATACTGTAATCTGGTAATATTGCTGAAGATAGGACTCGTGGGAAAACCAAATGCAGGCAAATCCACAATTTATTCCGCACTTACAAGGAATACGGTTGAGATTGCCAACTACCCCTTTACAACCACAAAAGCAAATCTTGGAATTGCACTGATTCCAACTGAATGCCCGGAAAAGATCATAAAGAAGAGATGCAACCCCAGGGAAGGTACATGCATCAATGGAACCAGATATGTCCCTCTAGAGATTATTGACGTACCCGGACTCATAGAAGGATCCAGTGAAGGGAAAGGGATGGGCAATGAATTCCTTGACAATATAAGGGATGCGGATGCACTTGTGCAAATTTTCGATCTTTCTGATTTTCCAGTAAATCACGACGGTAAGACCCATGGTTATGACGAATTCATGCAGATACAGATCGAAATGGTGAAATGGCTCTCTTCCAAGATCTCCAGGGAATGGGAAAGATTTGCCAAAAAGGCTGATGCTTCCGGCGACAGAATGGAGAGATCGCTTCTTAAAAAGATAGGATCAATGGGACTTAATGAAAAACAGATCGCCGTGATTCTTTCTAAGAATTCATATCCAGCCAAACTTACACTATGGGGTGAGGAGGATTTTGAACAGCTTTCTAAGGACATGCTCTTTGTCTCGAAGTCACTTGTTCCTCTTGGAAACAAAGCAGATCTTATTGACGAAAAAACTGCCTATAAGATAAGATCAGTGGTTGATAATTGTGCAATGGTTTCCGGAGATTACGAACTTGCCATGCAGAAAGCGTTTTCTCACGGCATGATCTCCTCCCTTGACTCTGATTTTGAGATATCACCTGAAATACCTGAGAAACTTAAAGTTGCACTGGAAAAAATGCGATCATTCTTCTCTGAGAAATGGGTATCAAGGATTAACGATTTTCTTGGATCTGTTGTTACGGACAAACTGAAGCACATAGTTGTATTTCCGGTTTATGATGAGGGCCAGTGGACAGATAAAGCGGGGAACATACTTCCGGATGCCTTTCTGGTGCCGGAAGGATCAACTGCCCTCGATCTTGCGTTCCGCATTCACACCGACATCGGTAATGGATTCATAAGGGCAATTGACGCAAAGACCAGAAGAGTTGTTGGAAAGGATCATGTTCTCAGCGATGGTGACATAATCAGGATTGTGGCGAAGACCTCCTGATTAATCTGTAACTGTGAATTGAAGAAGTGTAACCATTCTCAAGACACCGCACCCATGACAGTGTAGTCACCGGGACTGAGATAGTGGGGTTGGGATGAATTCCCTGACTAGAAACCGTGTAAAGTATATGAGTATGAAAAGTCCTCACAACTGAATTGCACCCCTTTACAGTCTGGCTCATTGATGATCCACTTAAACGAAAAAACGTGTTAAACCGTTCAGATAGATTCACATTTGATTCAGTGTTTCTATGCCTGGCAGAATTCAT
>JAJZOT010000080.1 GCA_021847855.1 Thermoplasmata archaeon
GTGAAACAGGTCTGATAGCATATTGCTTCATGCGTGACTGTGTACACAAAGTTGGATGGGTTAGCATGAAGGACAGAGTACCCTCGGGCCGAAGAAAATTCAAGCCCATGGATATTTCTCCAGCAAGCTTTGAAGTGGGGAGATCCCTGCGAGAGCTGGAAGAGGAGGTCCCACACAGATTATCTTACACATGTTCCATGTCCACTGAATACGAAAGCGTCGTTGATAAAATACGTGCAAGCATAAACTACAGGGCTTTTCCGGATGATTACCTGAAGGATTTCCACCTGGTTGGTGAGATTGCGGTTGAGACCGGCTCAGATATATTCATGTACAGGGAGCTTGAAGGCATCAACGTTGTTGTGGACGGGAAAAGAACATTCTTCAATGATCCATACCTTGCGAAATATTACTATTATGCCTCACTTATGGGATTCAATAAAATAGCACTGCCTGAAAAAGAAAATGTCAGGAAAGTTGTCAGGTTACTTGAGAGTGAACTCCGTGCTTCCAGGGATATGATCGATGAGTCACTTTCCGTTCTGGATGAGATCGGAAAAAGGAAGGCCATAAATGAACTGATGCATTCTGATCCATATTTCAGGATGGCGATATACAGTGAATCCTGATCCGTTTCAGGGCACTTCAAGAGTTATGTCTTCCTCCACGGGAACTCTGACAAAATTGACCAGATTATAGGTTTCCCTGAGGGTCGATGAGACGATTCTTCTTGATCTTGAAGTTCTCTTCATTCTCCATTTATGATCCCTCCTGATTTCCCACATCTTCAGCCCGAGAAACGATTCTATACCGTCAAGATCCTTCTCATCTGCATCACATGATACTGAAAGTGAAAAATTGTAGGAGATTCCTTTCCTGTTCCTGTTTTTGTGTGAGCGCAGGGCAATCCTGTATGTTGACTGCACTTTTCCGAAATAGAAAGGTATATCGATTATACTCTTCATGAAACCGGGAGAGTAGAAAGCCTCTCTTCTTCTGTTCAGTATGGAGTTGTGAACTGAGATCATGCTCTGCTTTGTTCCGGGATCTGAAGAGGATTCCACTGTGCACTGGTACATGAGGGAGTAGAATCTTTCCATGGTGTTCAGGCATGATGGCGAAGAGCTCCCAAGATAGAAATATCTCATCTCACCGGTTGAGTTCACCTGGAATATATTTTCCTCCCCCGGGGTGGGAATCAGCATATACGATCTGTCCCTGAAAAGCAGGGGATTCGTTTTATCCACCCTGCGCGTGAATATTAGTGTTGACCATTCCATGGAGATGGCTAAATTTAAAGAACTACAGAAATATTTCTACTGCATGAAAAGAGATGTTGAGATAGATGACTATTTCAGGATGAAAAATATAGGTGGACTTTCTGCTTCCGGTGACGGCAGATTTATTGCATTTTCCGTATCCAGGGTTTATAAGGACTTCGGGAAAGGAAATAGTTCACACATCAACCTCAAAGATCTATCAACTGGAGAGATCAGGCAGTTTGGCATGGAGGAAGCCATGAATTCCAGTACATCATTTTCGCCCGATAACAGGATACTTTCATTCATATCTGTTAAAAACTCCCAGAACTTCTTCAGCACTGTAAATCTTGAAACTTACACTGAGCAGTCCATTCTCACTCAGGGAAAGATCGAAAGCTACAGATGGGTGGACAGTGAAACTCTGCTTTTCCTCACAGTGGTTGAACCAAAAAAGAAGTCCGGGGTTTCCGAAGGCGATGACGGGTACTTTTTTGAGGAGGACGAACCGGGACAGAGACTTTTCAGGTTTACCTTCAGGGATGGATTCTCCATACTGGATGAAAAACTGCAGATCTGGGAATTTGACTTTTCCGGTGGAAAGATTGTCGCAGTTGCTTCCGGCAGTGACCGGGAAGGGTCATGGTATAACAACTACCTGATTTCAATGGATCTCAACGGTAAGTGGAAAAAAGCATATTCACCACCATACGGGCAGGTTGCAATGCCATGGGTATCGCCGGATGGGAGAAAAGTTGCCTTTCTTGAATCCATGTGGAGCGATAGAGGGGTGACTTCAGGTGATATCATGATGCATGATTTTCTGACGGGTGAAACAGAGAATCTGACAAAAAACATTCCGAAGAGCTATTCGTGCGTTTCGTGGTCAGGAAACTACACATTTTACGCTCTCTCCGATAATATGGGAACGTTTGAAATAACACACTTTTCCAGTGAAGAAAAGGTTCTATGGTCAGGTAATGGCAGCGTTTTCCCGGGATTTGCCCCCTCGTTTGCCAGGAACGATAAAAAGGCATTTCTTGTATTTTCCAGCAGGGAAATGCCACCTGAGATAATATCTGTGGATTTGAAAACAGGATCATGGGAAAAGGTTACGGAAATAAACCAGGAACTGAACGATCTGAAATCATATCCATGGGAGACCATAACGTGGAAGGGCAGAGATGGCATTGAGATATACGGACTGTTCAGAAGTGCCGGGAAGAGGATGCCCCTTCTGGTATATGTGCATGGTGGCCCTACTTCTTCGTCAAGGGAAATTTTCCTGGATGCTTACTCCTATCTGGTTCCAAAGGGATACTCCATCTTCATGCCCAACTTCCGGGGAAGCACAGGGAAAGGAAGAGAGTATGCCGAACTTAACCGGGGGGACATGGGTGGCATGGATTTCCAGGACATACTTGCCGGGATAGAATTTCTGAAGGAAAAAGGATATATTGATCCGGAAAGGCTGGCTGTGACAGGTGGATCTTACGGAGGATTCATGACATCATGGGCTGTTACACAGAGTGACATATTCAAGGTGGGAATTGGACGTTTCGGCATCAGCGACTGGAACAGCTTCCACGGTACAACAAATATTGCAGAATGGGACGAGATCCAGTATGAGGAAAGCCCATACCGATATGATAAATTCGTAAAATTCTCACCATTGAGGTATGTTGAAAACGTTAAGGCAAAAATCCTCCTTATGCATGGAAAGGACGATCCATGCGTTCCCATAGGCCAGTATTTCCAGTTTTACAGGGCACTTAAGGAACATGGAAAAAGCGTGAGATTCCTCATCTTCCCAAGAGAGGGTCACGGATTCCAGGAAAAACACCATTTGAGGCAGGCCATGGAGGAAACACTGAAAATGCTTCAGGATAACCTCTAATATTCCCAATTCAGATTCTTAGCACGGCGGAAACACTGACTCTTTTATTAATTATTTTAACCTTATAGTTAATATATCTTGTAATTGATTAACTTTTATGTTAATCAAAATTCCAGAAAAGGCAATTTCCGGTAGAATCGGAAAGATGTTTATGCTTGAAAATGGAATGCTGTGGCGAGTTGGTCTCGCCAGATTCACAGGTTCCACCGGTATGGGTTCTATCATTCCATTCATGGCACTATTCCTGTATTCTGTAGAAGGACTTTCTCCCTACGCCATTGGTGTGATATTTTCCGCAACCTATCTTGCAGGAATGGTCATCCAGCCCGCAGGTGGCCACATCTCCGACAAATATGGCGAGAAGAAAACACTATCAGCAGGTATCTGTGCATCATTTCTGCTTTACCTTTCAATGTGGGTTTTTGCTTCCCTGGGTATGCAGGCCTCATTCATTGTCATGGCTTACATTATGACCTCCATAGCCAGTTCTCTTTCCTATTCGCCTTATTATTCGCTCATAACAAAATCGTCATCAAAGGAGGATATGAAGAGAACCTTTGGGATATTTCGTGTCATCTTCAATCTTGGGTTCATAATTGGGCCCATTGCAGGCTCCTTCATCTCAATGGTAAACTTCTCCGACATATTCCTGTTTGCATCGTTTTTCAGGTTTCTTGAGCTTATCATAATACTATTCGCAGTTGGATCACCTGTGAAGACCATGCAGGATATGATCCAGGGGAACAAAACCACAAAAGCTTCTGAAAACAGGGTTTCAGGCATTAACAGAAAACTCCTGTACTTTTCGCTTTCTGTCATGTTCCTGGCAATGATTGGATCGCAGATTCAGGTATCTCTTCCTCTTTTCGCGTTCAGCAGGGGTGGAATCACAATACCTGAATATGGGTACATATACGCAATGAATGGGCTTGTTGTTGTGGTTGGTCAGTTCCTGATCAACAGGATTTTTGCAGATATTGATGATATTGCTTCAATGTTTATGGGAACCTTATTCTACATGGCTGCATTCATAATTGCAGGTTTTTCAAGTACGTTTCTTTCCATTGCAGTTCTCATGGTACTTTTCAGTATTGGTGAGGATGTTATTGCACCACTTGAAAATGCTATCGTTGGCAGTTTTGCCCCTTTTGGAAAAATAGGGCTTTACATCTCCATAAAGAGCTCCTTCTGGAGTGCAGGAAGCGTTCTTGGCCCTGCAGTGGGGTCAGTGGTGGTGTTTCTTCTGCCAGGTGGACCATTTGTTTCATGGGGTGCCCTGGACATGTTTGGCACAGCATCCATGATCATGCTTATACTTTTCAGGAGGCAGGTCAGGAGAGATCTGAAAGAATCGGCTGTCCCAAGCTAGATACATACGGGCAGACTGATCAACCCATAACTCTGCCCAATTTTTCAAGGCCCTCGCTCAGCATTTCAGAACTGCAGGTATAGCATATCCTGAAGCCATGGTTGTGGTTGAAATATTCTCCTGGAACAATGAGTACTTTCTCCTGTTCCATTGCCTTTCTTGCAAGGTCCAGGGAGTTCATCCTGCCACTGTATTCGATATACGCAATAGATCCATATTCTGGATTGCTCCATGTCATGCCTCTATGTGATTCTACGAATTCCTTTAAAATGGAGCGGTTTTTATCAAGCAGAGGTTTCGCGAACTCCTGGAATCTCTTCCTGTTCCGCAGAACCTGCGACGCAATCCATAAGCTGTAACCGGCATTTTCTGCAGTGACAAGATCCTTGATCCTCTTTATATCCTGAGCAGTCCTTTCGGCAGCAACTATCCATCCTATCCTGAATGATCCCAGCCCATAGAATTTGGTCATGGTGTTTGAAACGATCACATTTTCATTTCCGTTAAAGATAGATCCGGGTTGGTTCTCCATGCTGAATAGCCTGAAAGTCTCATCGGAATAGATGGTCAGGTGATTCTGGTCAGCCTCTTCCAGGATTGAATCCATGTAGCTGCTTTCCATCATTGTGCCCCGTGGATTGTTTGGATTTGTGAATTCAAGACCCGGAAATTCCGATCTTCTTATCTCATCCACGGAAGGTTTCTGGAAATCCACATGTATTCCCAGTGACTCCGGAACCCTGAACATTGGTTCATATTCCGGGACAGGTATGAAGAGCCTTTTCACCTTCTCCCTCAGGTATGCGTTAACGAGAAATATCCCTCCAGTTCCACCAGCGGTTGAGATGACATTATTCTCGTTTACCCTGTAAATCTCTGCAACTGTACCGTTGAAGATTGACTGGACATCATGTGCCTCTTTCCTGTAATCCTCATAGGAGAGATTGATTCCGAATTTTTCAAGAAGAGGTTCATTGAATCCACTCCCGACAAAATTATACCTGCATTCCTTTAAATTCCCCCTTATCCATGAGAATATATCTATTTCCAGAGGTTTCGTATTATCACTTCCTGCCGTAGCCCATCTGTTCAAGTGTCTCTTTCACGGCCGTGTGAACAGATTCATCGCTGTTGAGACTGTTTTTCCAGCCGGTTGAGAACATTTTATCAACCTTGAGCTGTGCAATCTTCACATCTCCTCTCCATCCTCTGCCGTCTTTTCCGGGTTTCATATTATATTTCACATTTTTCAGTCCCATTTCATTAACAACATAGTCTGCAATTTTCATTACTGATGTGGTTTCCCTGTTTCCAAGGTTGTATATGTCGGTTCTGGATGTTTTTTCATGGATGTACAGCATGGATTTCACACAGTCTGATACATGAAGATATGATTTTCTCTGGGTCCCATCCCCCAGTATTTCAAGTGAATCACTGTTTTTCTTAAGCTTGTTTATAAAATCGAAAATGACACCGTGAGTGGAATTTTTCCCAACTATGTTGGCAAACCGGAATATGGTCCCCCTGATTCCATAATAATGTGAATAGGCACTGATAAATCCTTCACCCGACATCTTGGACGCCCCGTAGGAGGATATGGGCAGGTATGGTCCATAGTCCTCAGGCGTTGGAAAGACGGTTGCCTCCCCATAAACTGTTGAACTTGATGCAAAGAGAATCTCCGGAGTATCGGTGCGCCTCATGAATTCCAGGACCAGCATGGTTCCCTGCACATTGTTCACAAAATCCACCACTGGATCATTTGAACCTCCACGTACATCAGAATTTGCAGCCAGATGAATTACCATATCCTGTGGTTCCACCTTCGAGAATGCTTCCTCGTCGGCTATATCAGTGTTTATGAACCTGAAACCTTTCTTTCCCTGATATTTCTTTATGTAGCGGTCGTCTACGTTTGAGAGGTTATCCACAACAGTAAGTTCGTTGTTCTCGTAAAGTTCCTCAACCATGTTTGAGCCTATAAATCCTGCGCCACCTGTAATAAGTATACGCTTTCCTGATATCATGATACAGTCATGTTCCTGATGTATTAATTACTTCACAGTTTTGCAATTTATTATGTGTACAGCTTTTTGGTCTGTGACAAAGAAGAGTTGTGGCATCACTATTTTTATTTTCTATGTTTTATCATTGTGATCGAGAAATCCAAAAGTTTCAGTCAGTGGATTAAAGCTTGAGTTTCGCAAGCGTTTTTTGACCTAAGGCAGCACAGTAGGCTCTTTCTTGTTGAATCTTGGTCATGCACCTTCAAGACTCATGGAAAAGAAGCAGACAGAATCTCATCAGACAGTAGAAAGAACGGCAGAGATAATTTGTGAGATAAAGGCCATTCCCGTTAAATCACCCCTGAATATAATGTATAGATCTGAATCAGTGGAGGCGGAAAGAATACTCAACGAGACGGGAATAAAACAACTGGATCGAATACTGGTTGGTGCACTACCAAAATCAGATTAAGAATAGATATAAATCACGGGTCTGTCTGCTTCAGCATGAATTTTGTTCCTGTAATTTTTGCGAAACTCAAGTTAAAGCGAACCAATTCTCAT
>JAJZOT010000081.1 GCA_021847855.1 Thermoplasmata archaeon
TTTTGTTCTCCTTTTCCATAAGCAACATGCTTTTTTCAGTTGCTATTGGACTGTAAATAATCTGATGCATTAATTCTGCCTCCCTATCTTTGATATTGCTGATTTTGTGTAAATTGTAAGTCTGCCACCGTTTCCACCTGGGGCCAATTTTCTCAGGCTCAGGCTTTCAGCGGTTGCAACTTCCACACCTGGAAGTGATTCGAAGGGCCTTAGGGCTGATCTGTCCGTGCCAACCACAAGTATGCTTCTTGGTTGTTTGTATCTTCTTCCCCTCATTTTCCCTCTTCCTGCCCTGATCTTTTTCCCAAATTTTGATCTTTCAACATCTTCGTCAAGACCGAGATTCTGGAGAAATTTCATCGCCTGTGCAACCTTGCTGAATTTCTGTATATCGTCGGATGCTACAATCGGAAACTTTAGTTCGTCAGGGACTTTATGGCCCCTCTTCTTTACATGTTCTGGAGAAGCTGTAAGGGCTATTGCACTTTTCAGTGCTATTTTCCTTTCATTATCGTTGATCTTCTTGAACAGTACCTTGTTTGATCTTGGCGCATGTGCACTTCTTCCCTTAACCACATGGGCCAGAAGAACTGCAGTTGATGAACCGGATGTTCTTGGTAATCTTGAACTTCCATGACCTGGTCCAGCGTTATGTCCCACCCTCCTGGTTCCAGCCAGAGGAGAGGCCCCATAAGGTTGTCTCAGTGTTAGAGAAATGGCCCTGAATGCCTTCCTGATAAGATCTTCCCTTGGTACAAACTGGAAGACCTCGGGAATGTCAATCTCTTCAGACAGTTCCCCTTCCAAATTATAAAGTTGAGTTTTCATTTTTAATCACCCTGTTTTGATTCTTTGGATATGTAGCTTACTACTAGATTCTCCACATCGGATGTCTTCTGTCTTGCTGGATCCCTGAATTTTATGAGTCTCTTTGACGGACCCGGGATTGAACCATGCACAAGGACATAATCGTTCCTCACCAGGCCATAGCCTGGGAATCCACCGCTGACATTGATATCCTCGTTTTCTTCCTTCTTAGAATACTTGATTACCCTGATATTGTGAGCCGTTCTCTGGTGCGTACCCATCTGTCCTGCCTGGGGTACTGTATTTCTAACCCAGTCCGGGTGCCACGGTCCCAGGGTACCTATCATCCTTCTGTGCTTCCTGTTTTTTCTTGGGAGAAGTTTTACACCGAACCTTTCAACATGTCCGGTAAACCCCTTGCCTTTTGTAACCCCAATGGCATCTACAAATTTCCCTGGCTTAGAGAACTCATCGAACCTTATCTCTTTCCCAAGTTTTTCATCAGCGTATTTCATCTTATCTTCCAGTTTAGATCCACTTAGCTTAATTTCAAAAATATCTGGAACCTTTGACGGTACTCCCGTCAGTAAAGAGGGATTTGTGTGTACTATGAGTCTTACCTCTGAAACACTTTCAGGCTTTGGCGTCTCCTTTCTGGCTTTTGGAGTTGTTATTCTTTTGAGAAGATTTTTGTCAAGCTTTTCTGCCCATTTCTCATATACCACAGCAAGTCCCGTGTCATCCTCATCATAATATCTTATTCCTGCCACCGTTAATGGAGGTACTTCAACAACTGTTACAGCTGAGGCTATAGTCTGCCCGGCAGTAACGCTGGTTTTTCTGTAATCTACCATCTCCACGTGTGTCATTCCAACCTTGTAGCCTGCAAATGCCTGGATCTTCGTCTGGTTATCTACTTCCGGCCATGATCGTATAGACCCCTGCATTTTCTTAGCGCGTACCCTAGGGTAATATCCCATTGACCCCCGTCTGGGGTGATGTGGCGTTGCCATTTTATTTCACCATTCCAACCGTTACACCTTGGTTTTTGCCATAACACAGCAAAACAGCAGGGTTGCCTTATAGCATTGCCCTTAGATGTATGGTTTTAAGTAAGCAGTAAACTTAAGAAGATATTTAAACCTTTATTAGATGCTTAGGCCTGATGGAAACTCATTCCAGTTAAGTGCAGTAAGCAGGGATCAGCTTTCGTCTGATCCCTTTATCAGAATCATGTTTCACTTCAAATGACCCTTAAAACAATACATTCAGAACAATGCCAGAATGAACTTTAGGATGGAAATATGTTGATTTCTGAGGCAATACCCCATCAGACAGGACTATTCTAAAAAGATTCTCACGGTCCCAATCCGGCATTATGAAGGCTGCTGTTGCCCTCCCTTTTCTTACTTCATCAACTGCGTATTTTTCGTCGTGAGTGAACTCCATTTCCGTGTCCATCCCTTCTGAATCAATTCCCATAATCTCATTGAAAATGACAGTATTGAGTGCATGAATCGGGGACTGGAAATTGATTTTGTAGCCTTCAGTGCTATTGTTTTCTGGAGGCAACAGATAATAATATCTATCAAGATAAACTGTAATGAAATCTTTACCTGATACTGGTGGTTTATCATTAACAAGAAAATATTCTGCTAACCTGTTCAGAAAAGAATCGATTTCAATGTTGGTTTTAACTATCCTGTGAATGCCTGATACAAAAAGCCCAGGGCTGTTCATGGAGGTTATGTATGCCATAACTGAACTCCAGAAATTCTTTTCGGTTCCAGATCTCTCGCCTGCCAGCCTCCTGGATGCTTCAAGCCGATGGTGACCATCTGCCACCATTGCAGAATCGTTCTTCAATAGTTTGACTATCCTATCTAACTGTTCTTCTTCGTCTAAGAAATATACCGAATTTAAAACTCCATTTCCGTCAGTGAATGAGAACACTGCTTCCCTTTCTGCCACCATGCCCTGAAGAAGAGGTTCCAGTTCCCTGTCATTCACTGCAAGGAATATTGGCTCTGGCTGAGTCCTCATCTCACCAAGAACTTTCATCCTTTCCTTAACTGGACCTATGAATGTTTTTTCGTGAGGTTTTACATATCCGTCATCAGGGAATACATCGACGAGAGATATTATTCCTGTTCTTCTAAGTATTTTTCCGGAATGATTGAATGACTGATCAATTAAGACAAGAACGGGTTTTTCTGCCCTCTTTAAAACCCCGGAATCTATCCACTCGAGTATCTTTACTCTGGCATCGGTATAGTTTTCATTATCAGGCAGAGTTAAGTGTGTTACATTCTCACTGCACCTCTTCAGGTTTTTCTCCATTTCTTTATTGATTGAGTCAAAGGGCGGGGAGGTAACCTCACAATAGTTTCCGTTAAAATAAACTGGTTGAAAGGGACTTATTTTTACCAATTAATGAACCTCCAGGACTTCTTCTGAAGAAATGGGAAATGGCCTACAGTTGAATGGCGCTATCTGTTTCAATGGATAAAGATGCGTGTTTAAATTGATAGATTTAACTTTTGATTTCGATCCCCTTGAGTGGTGTTCCCTCATAATCATAACCGGATATGGTTAGTCAGGATAAACTACTTTTCAGTTTCTTTCCGTCAAAACGTCATAAACTCAAAATTTTTTTTAAATCTGCAAATTTAATTACCAAAGCTTGTTTTGACAGGGATTATTAAACATCGGCCTTATTTTATCCTGATATATTCAACCGACGTTTTGAGCAGAAATGCAGCGCCATCATTAAATAAAAATTATACCTCCCGCAGGTATGCCAAAGAATGAAGGAGCCGCCTTAAGAGTGCTTGTGTGCGATCCTGTGGACACCATTATGTTAGAAATGTTAAAGTCAAAGGGTTTCCATGTTTCATATGAGCCGTCAATAGATAATGCCACCCTTAAAGACAAAGTCAGTGACTTTGAAATCCTTGTTGTCAGGAGCCGTACTAAGGTTACCTCAGACGTCCTTAAAAAAGGTCAAAATCTGAAGGTAATAGCAAGAGCAGGGATTGGTACTGACAACATAGACATCAAATTTGCAGAGACAAAGAATATTCAGATAGTCACGGCTGCAGGATCATCCACCCAATCTGTTTCTGAATTGAGCATTGCCCTTGCGGTGGACCTTAGCAGAAAAATCACCATTCTTGATAGAAAATCCAAGGAATATATCTTGAAAAAAGACACGGGAACCGAACTATTCGGAAAGACGGCCGGAATTGTAGGTTTTGGGCGAATTGGATATGCCACTGCGAAGGTGTTGAACGCCATGGGTATAAAGGTGATAGCATATGATATCCAGGAAAACCACGCACTGATGGATGAGATAGGTGGTTCTTATGTTTCACTGAGGAAGTTGCTTGAAAACTCCGATATTATATTCGTTCAGGCTACTCTTTCAGATGGCTCTGTAAATCTTATTTCCCAGGACGACTTAAAGCTCATTAAAACCGGCGCATACATAATAAATACAAGCAGATCAGAATTTATAAATGGCCCCGCTCTGTTAATGGCCCTTAAGGAAGGAAGAGTTGCAGGTTATGCTGCCGATGTGCTATGGCACGAACCACCGGTTGATGAGTGGGAAAAGGAGATAATTTCCATGGATAACGTTATCATAACTCCCCATATAGGTGCGCAGACTGTGGAAGCTCAGCAGAGGGTAGCCCATTATACTGTTTCCAATCTTTTAAAGAAGTTACAGGAGATGGGAATATGATGCTCATTCCAGGCCCTGTGGAAGTCCCCAAATCCGTTTTGAGATCATCCGCCTACGTCGTGAATCACAGATCTCATGAATTTAAGGAACTTGTAGAGGAATCCGAGTTGATGTTGAACAAATTTGCAGAGGCATCAAGGTCTATCATGACTACAGGTTCTGGAACAACCGCCGTGGAATCTATGATTTATTCATTTACAGAACCAGGAGAAAAGGTTTTGGCGGTAACGTTTGGGGAATTTGGAAACAGGATGATAGAAAGTATTGAAAGGAGGGGTTGCGATATAAATGTTTTAAGAAAAGATCATAATTCCATTCTTTCGAAAGAGGAGATATCAGATTACATATCATCCCATCAAAAAGCAACGTCTCTGTTTCTGGTGCATAATGAAACTGGGAATGGTACCTCCATAAGAAATCTGGAAGAAATAACAATGGAAGCAAAAAAACTTGGATTGAAAGTTTTGGTTGACAGTGTTTCGGGATTTGGTGGCATTCCCATTAAGGTCAACGGGTGGGGAATAGATGCTATGGCAACTTGCAGCCAGAAGGGTCTCGCTTCAGTCCCTGGACTTGGAATTGTCTGTATTGGTAGTGAATTTTCTGAACAAACGCCGGCTAGGAAGTCCATTCCACAATATCTGGATCTTAATGTTTCACTTAAATTCCTGAACAAACATGAAACACCATATACACCCTCTACAGGAAGCTTTAATGCCTTGTATTCGGCTTTGAATATACTGAGTGCTGAAACTTTGGAAAAACGCTGGATCCGGCATAGAGCAAATGCTGAATTCCTCAGGAAAAATCTTGAAGGTACAGGGACCGAAATTCTGGGTAAAGATTACAACTATTCAGACACTGTCATTGCATTTAAGCCTCCCATTGCGGTAAGTGATTTACAATCAAAACTCAAAGCTTCTGGTTATGAAATTGCCAAGGGAATGGGAGAATTATCTGACAAAATAGTCAGATTAGGGAATCTTGGAATTGTAGATGGTGAAAAACTTGCGGGATTCCTGAACGAATATTTCAGGATTATTGGAATAGAGAGAAATATCGATATTTCCGAAGTTCCGGAGGATGCTAAACTACATATCCAGAAAAATATACTCGTATAATTTTAGGTGCTTTACTGTAAACACAGTTGGTGTAAAAATCATGAAAAGATATAAATTGTCTCTTTGTATGCACATCGACACGGGTCCGTAGCTTAGCTAGGTAGAGCGATGGACTCTTAATCCATAGGTCGGGGGTTCGAACCCCCTCGGACCCGCTAAATTGGGTTCGGACGCATTTGGACCCGAATTTATTCTCGTTTCTGGAAAAAATTTGTTCATTACCTGTCAGTCCAGTAGAAGGCAGGCGTATTGATTGGATTTTCCGGAATTTAACCCTGATGTCCCGTCAGGACGGATAAGACCAATTCTATTTCCAGCTCCCCCTCTAAAATTCCGGAATGCGAGATTTCCCCGTTCCCGCTTCAAACACAGTGCCTCCACGATTGCCCCACCCCTTCCGGCTACCTCATTATACACGCATGCCCTTGCTTCTGGAGGATTTCCGTTTGAGTATGGCTTATCTGCAGTCCGCTTGTTCGGCTCTTTCCCCTCATCTCCATACAGAAATGAGGTTTGTCCCCTGTACCCCTTTCGGATAAAAGGACGTTCCCTTCCACTTCCTGCAGTCGTTGTGTCCACAGGTCCTTTCTTCTTTCCCTTTATTATCAGGGATATCATAGGTACTATGACCTGATCCGAATCTCCGTTTCCTGATGCAGAGTTGGCATTTCGCATTCCTCCTCTGACGCTGATGGAAGATGTTCCATACCTGTTTTCAACCAAGTCTTTTCTACCGTGCTGCTGTCTGTACGCCAGAGAGCCCTGAAGGTGCCAATACCCAAACTTGCCCTCAGATACTGCCTTGACCCTGGAGAGACGGGTTAGGCACTCCCCTTCATCCGCAAATCGTATTCTCGCGGAGTTTAACTTTTGACACTTAAGACAATTCCAACCAGGCATACGCCAGCTCGTTGCGGCCCGGTAGATCGCTAGCCCTCCTGTACGATCCTTACTGCGAGGGCGAGGACATTGTCCATGGAGCTTTCGCAGGATATGTTACCATATTCCTGTGTCCAGTTCGCTGCTATGTTCTTAGGTTCTTGCATAGATTGGTCCTTCCCCAATTAGACTTGGATGGTTTCAGGCTGCCACTCTCCATGACAAGGCTGAGATTTATCTGTTCAAGTTCCTGGTGATCCTTTGCATGGCCATATTCGGATATTGATGCGGATGAATATGACGGTATGGGTGTGATGTCATAGAGAAGGGAGTTGCCGGGATGCAGCTTCTTTATGAGATCATGCTAGAATCTGCGGTAGAGATCCGAAGAACCTATCTTGTCCATGAGATCGCTGTTTCTCTGTGAGTCCATACCGACAGGAAAAAGGGTGGAAAGATATGTCCCCTCATACCATGTCTTCACAGATGACATGGGCAACGGCCTCACAACCTTTAATATTGCCAGTGCCAGGATCT
>JAJZOT010000082.1 GCA_021847855.1 Thermoplasmata archaeon
TCTTGGCATTTGGAGACAGTTCATCCATTTGAGCACCATGAGTGCATTATGTGTGTGTATTTATTGATTGCTCAATTTGAAAATACAAAATTCCGTGTTGAGAATTGCATATACATAGTGAAAAACCACAGTTCACACATTGTGCTTATCACTCGCAAATGTTAAAACCCGTGGTTTATGATTAAGCTTTCATTTTATGAATATTGGAAATTTTTACTTTTTTATGTGAAAAAAATTTGTGATACCTAATTGCGTATTAAAAATGTATACACAATAGGAAAAATTAAAATATAAGTAACCCATGAATTGCACATGGAGTTAAAAGGTGTTGATAAATACTCAAGGTTCACTCTAAGGCTCTGGATTTTGCTGTTGATGTTGCTCATAGCCGGAAGCTTTATGAATTTCTTTGACTTTTTTATCATTGGATTCATTAATAATTACATTTCCAAGCCATGGCATATCAATGTAGGGGACGCTGCATGGCTTATACTTACTTCAGGGTTGGGACTTGTCATAGGGGGGTTTGGCACAGGAAAACTTATGGATATGTATGGAAGAAAAATTTTATTGATTTTGAATGTTATTCTATATTCAATTTTCAGTATATTCAGCGCCTTTGTCCCGACGGGTGACTGGCAACTTCTGGCATTCTACAGGTTTTTCCTTGGAATAGGTGTCGGCGGTTCTTTTGCAGTGGTGTTTCCATATATTGCAGAATTTGCACCTGCCTCAAGAAGAGGGCTTCTAATAGGGCTTGTTGTAATAGGTACACCAGTTGGAACACTTCTTGCTTCAATAAGTTCCGCTTTTCTAGAGCCATTGATTGGTTATCGAGGATTGCTTCTTGAGGGTGGAATTCCCTTATTACTGATTCCTTTCCTTCTCCTATTTGCATACGAATCCCCTAGATGGCTCATTGGAAAGGGAAAACTTGAAGAAGCAAGATCAGTGATTGCAAAAGTATACAATCTTTCGAAGGATTCCGTAACACTTAATCCGGAGGATTTTCCCAGTTTCAATAAAAAAACAAAATGGGTTGATCTTTTCAAGTACCCAAGACCGCTGACAACCACATGGATCATTAATTTTACACTGCAGTCTGTTTCATATAATTTCACAATCTGGGGCCCAGCAATACTGGTATTTGTGCTTGGGGTAACCTCAAAAGAGGCAGCATATCTGTTCATCTTTGTTGCACTTTCTGGACTTAGCGGAAGAATTATAATGGATCTCCTTCTGGACAAGATTGGAAGGAGACTCTCAGGAATCATTACCAGTCTCGGTGCAGTGATATTCCTTGTCCTTGCAGGAATATTCCACTCTGTCCTGATAGGAAGCGCCTCACTGTTCTATATACTTGCAATTGTGAGTTATTTCTTCCTGGATGCAAACTGGCCGGTTCTGACAGTCGTCGGTTCAGAGTCTTGGCCACAGGAACTCAGGGGAAGTGGATGGGGTTCAGGTTATGGATTCGGTGCTTTTGGTAAGATTGCAGGCACAATTATACTCGCACTGCTGGTTGGAGTCGGAGTCACCATATCTCCGAAACCAGATCTGGCAGGAATTCTTCCCGTGTTCCTGTTTTTCGGCGTGATGATCTTCATCGCGTTCCTGATGTTCCTGTTCATAGCACCGGATTACAAAGGCAAGACATTGGAGGCTATAGAGAGGGAACAGATTGAGGTATCTTAATGAACACACTCATAACAGGTGGCGGCATGATAGGGAGTCATGCTGCCTCTCTTCTTATTAAGAATAAAATCAATCCTATCCTCATAGAATTGAGGCCCCAACAGGATTCGGTGAATGATGTCCTGGGAAATAATAACGCCAATATCATCTCCGGTGATATGCTTGATTTTAATTTTCTTCTTGAAACCCTCAGGAAATACAGTATAGATTCCATTGTGCATACTGTGGCTAATCCATTCCTTAATGCGGGCGCAAATGACAGTCCTTATGAGGCAATCAGGCTAAACATAATGGGAACTGCCAACGTTCTTGAGGCTGCAAGAAAGCTAGACCTGGGAAGAGTTGTGTTCCTGAGTTCAGCGACTCTGGAGACAAATCTGAAACCTGCCTCTGAAATCGGGCAGATGAGCGAGGACAACATACCAAGAACTACAAACATATACTCAAGCACCAAGATTGCCTGTGAAAATCTTGGACTGAACTACTCCGACCTTTACGGAACAGATTTTGTTTCCCTCAGACCCGTTGGCGTATTCGGACCATGGCTTGGAAAAGGTGGTGGTGGGAGGTCTAACATGATGAAGAACCTGATCGGGAATATACTCCATGGCAGGGAAGGACACATAAGTCCATGGGTGGGAGAGATAGTGTACGTGAAGGATGTTGCACTTTCCATCCTTAGAGCTCTTGTGTCCAACAGCATAAAATTCAGAATTTACAATGTTGGAATGGGTGAAATATACAGTCCGGAACAGATTATCAACATATTCAGTAAAATATCTCCAGATTCCAAAATAAGAGTGGAATCAGGTGGTGACATGGTAAAATTCAAGCCTGCGATCCTGGCGGAAAGGCCAATGGATCTGAAAAGAAGCAGGAATGAGTTGGGATACAACCCCGAGTATCTCATGGAAGAGGCTATTCTGGATTATATGAAATGGTATAAGTCTCACATCTGATAGAAATTTTTTCCAGAGTACTTCAAAAAATATTCATTATAATTTATATTATCAATAAATATGATGATTCCATAGATTTTAATTAGTATACAATTCAACAAATGTTTATATACTGTGAATAAATTTATTCATGCTATACTGGAGATGTTATAATGAGTGTATTCATAGATTTGAGTCATAATTTTGAAAAAGGGATACCGGTGCCTGACTGGCCCGGAGAGCACAGGCAGGAATTTGAACTGGACCAATACAATGTCACAGTGAACAGTGGAACGCAAAACAATCTCAGGATGAACCTGCATTGCGGCACCCATGTGGATGCCCCTTTCCACTACTGGAAGGATGGCATATCGGTGGAGAAGATCCCGATTGAAACCATGATTGGAAAATGTTATACCGTAAAATTAAGGAAAGAAGCGCTTGAGGGCATATCTGAAAAAGATCTGGAACCTCATTTAAAAAACTTAAAAAAAGGGCAGATGCTTTTCATCAATACTGGGTGGTACAAAAAGTGGCCAACGAAGGAATATGAGACTTCATATCCTTTTCTCCTCCCGGATGCTGGAAAACTCTTAGCAAGCCTTGGAGTTTCTGTTCTTGGGCTTGACACTCCAGGTCCCGATGCACCCATAAGAAGTGGAAAGAGAAAAGGAGACCCCCTTCACATTGAACTGCTTTCAAAGAGCATGCCAATTATAGAGAATCTGGATAACCTTGATCCCATAAGTAACATGGAATCAATTGTTTATGCACTCCCCATAAAACTCACAGGATCAAGCGGATCTCCAGTAAGGGTGGTTGCATCCATATGAATGAAGAAACTTTCATAAGATCAAAGATTGCACTACTTTCAGCAGGTGATAATGTAGCAGTGGCCCTTCTTCCTATTCAGAAGGGAGATATTTTGGAGAATTCAGGCAAAAATATAGAGGCCAGAGATGACATAGATTTTGGGCATAAGATTGCCATGAGAGACATTAAAAAGGATGATAACGTGATTAAGTATGGTGAAATAATTGGTGTGGCAAAGGAAAACATCATGGCAGGAAGCCATGTGCATGTACATAATGTAAAATCATTGAGGGCTGATAAACATGAGTGAATTGAGTGCATACCTTAATCCGGACAGAAAGGCTGCGCCTAGAAACCACAACCTGATTCTCTCCCTGAACTCTTTTTGCAACGCTGCAGCAGAGAGCATTCACAGATCTGTGAGTCCTACAGTTCTCATAACACATCCCCATGGAAGGAATGAGATTGGAATAAACAAGGAGAGACTGTTAAAATCACTACTAGGTAATGCATTGAACCCAAATGTTTTCTCAGTTCTTGTGGTGGGATACGAGAATAAAAGCACATCAGCCTTCGTGAATGAACTCAAGGCAAAAACAAAAAAACCCGTGGAAAGTGTACTTGTGCTTGACAATGGTACTCTGGGAGCCACAAGAGAAGGCGCAGAAATAGCTTCAAGAATGTCCCAGATCAACTCTGAATATTCAAGGGAAAAGTTCAGCATTTCGGATTTTATCATAGGATTAAAATGCGGGGGCAGTGACGCAACGTCAGGAATAGTTTCCAATCCTGCTGTGGGAAAGACAGTGGATCGAATCATAAATATGAAAGGGACTGCTATATTCTCTGAAACAACTGAGATAATTGGGGCCGAACATATACTGGCAAAAAGAGCCATAAACAACAAGGTTGCGCTTGACATACTGGAAGCTGCAAGGAGGAATGAGGAGATGGCAATGTCTCTTGGAGTAGATCTGATTGGTACAAACCCAGTTCCAGACAACATCAGGGGAGGAATAAGTACCATTGAGGAAAAATCCATTGCTGCCATCATGAAATCGGGTTCAGGGAAAATTAATGGTGTGCTGGATTATGCTGCAATGCCACCTGACAGAGGATTATATTTCATGGATTCACCATCTGCTGCAACTGAGGTGGTGACAGCAATAACTGCAGGAGGCGCTTCAATCATTCTTTTCACCACAGGTTCCGGCAACCCTGTCGGTTCACCTATTGCACCTGTCATTAAGATAACCGGAAACCCTTATGCTGCAAAGAAAATGAGGGAACATATAGATGTGGATATCAGTGAAGTCATAACAGAGGGAAAAAGCCTGCAGGTTGGAGCAGACAAAGTATACCATATCATGGAAAAAACAATTTCAGGAAGACTCACAAAATCTGAAATACTTCATCACAACGAATTCGCACCCATACCGGTGGGACTATGACAGAAAACAATGCAATGACCATACTTCAGTACGGGCATGAGCTTTCTATGAAGACCACCACAATGGGCCCGCTTAAAAGAGGCTATGCAAGAGTCAGAATCAGGGCAAACGGCGTATGCGCAACGGACGTGAAACTGGTGGATGGTGTAGGTTTCAAGCCTGCACTTCCCTTCGTTCCTGGGCATGAACCATCCGGTATAGTGGAGGAGATAGTAACTGATGATCCAAAATACAGGGATTATCCTGGAAGGTCCTTTGTTGTTTCCCCACACATAACATGTGGTGAATGCGAGAATTGCCTTTCCGGAAAGGAAAATATTTGCCTCAACATGGGCGGAAGCCTTGGCATATCAATTAATGGAGCCTTTGCACAGTACGTGGATATACCCCCGAGGAATCTTGTGGAGATGCCTGATGGAATGGATCATTCCATGGCTGCTCTTGCAGGAGGTGTGGTTGCTGTTCCGCTGGTTGCTATCAGGGGACTGGGTGATCTTATGGAAAAGGATGTTGTGGTGATGGGATCTGGGGGACTTGCAATGGCAGCGATCCAGATTCTCAAAAACGTTGGTGCCAAAGTCACGGTGATAGGGAGAAAGGAAGAAAAACTAAAGGTAGCCAGAGAACTTGGGGCTTCATTGACCATAAACAGCACTTCATCTGATTATGTAAAGGAAATTATGGAGCATACAGGTGGACGTGGAGTGGATAATGTAGTAGATCTCGCAGGAGATCCAAAGGAAGTGCCAAAATTGCTCTCAACACTGAAACGGGGTGGAACGCTTTCAATTGTAGGATATTCCACATCACAGATAATGCTTGATTACCGCAAGATTGCCCTTGATGCAATCCAGATCAGAGGTTCGAGATCATACACCAGGAACGATCTCAGACTGGCTGTTAATTTAATGGAATCCGGAAAAGTCATGCCAATAATTTCACATAAACTTCCGCTTGAATCTGCTAACGAGGCAATTTCACTTGTCAGGAGTGGTTCCTCAATCGGGAGAGTCGTTCTGAAAATATGAATATATAAAGAACTTAACAATTATTTTAGAAATCAAAAGTTTAATTTATTAATATTTTTTACCATGATAGTATACATGTTTGATTCATCTAACCTTTCCAAAATAGCATATGAAAACATACTGAAACTTATTACAAACGGAGAAATAAAACTGGGTTCCCAGGTTTCTCAGAATGCGCTTTCAAGAAAGTTTCCTATGAGCAGGACTCCGGTAAGGGAGGCACTGTTTGCTCTGGAAAGCCAAGGACTGCTTGAGAAAAACGGAACAAAATATTATGTTTCATATATTTCAAAGCAAGATGTCATCAAACTGTATGAAGTCAGGAAAATACTGGAAGGTGGTTCTGCTAAAGTCTGCACCAAGAACCTTGATGATGCGGGAAGAAAAAGACTGGAAACTATCATAAAAAAATTGAAGATCCTCTCTGACTCTGATAGTGCGACACCCGACCAGATTGCTTTTGAAAATGGTAACCTTCACCAGACCATAGCGGAACTGTCGGGAAACATGTATATTTACAAATACATCATGGAAACCCTCCTAAAACTTAGGCTGGTCAGGATGAGCCTTCTAATATCACAGGAGAGAAGAGTGGAGGAATACAGGGATCACAAGCAGATCGTGGAACATATACTGAATGGAGATGGTGAGAAAGCCAGAATTGCCATGGAAATGCATGAGGAAGCTGTGCTTAAATTTGCTCAAGAAACAGTGTTTAAAAAATTTTATGTGGACTGAATAATGATTTCATTATTTATCGGGCATCACAGGAGGGTTCATGAAACCGTTCCAGAATATTTCCCATCCCTTCATTACAAAGGTCGTCAGTCCGTTGGCAAAGTAAGGGTCAGAAGATGCAAGACTTTTCGCCTCTTCAATATCCCTGGTGTTCCAAACCAGAAATGACCCTGTGTTGTCTACCATTCTTCCGGCAAGTTTCAACTTGCCCTGCTCAAGCATTTTCTTCAGGAATTCCCTGTGAACCTTTTTCAGTTCATCAGAAGGCATCCTGACAAATGATGTTATTTCTACTACAAACATTCATCTCATCTCCTTCAGTCTTTCTCCATTAAGGCTTTCAACTCGTTGTCGTTCAGGGGCCCCTTCCTTGCCAGAGCCATCTTTTTCAGTTTTCTCAGCACAATCTG
>JAJZOT010000083.1 GCA_021847855.1 Thermoplasmata archaeon
CTGGGTTCAAATCCCAGTGCGCCCACTAGTAGCAAACACATGTTTTTCATTTTCAAAATTATCTGTTTTTACCGTCATATGGCGATCGCCTCCTCACTTTCGAAAAAATCGGGTGTTCGAACCCTGCAGTAAAGGTCGTATATTTCCCCCTGTATCTCACTGCTCAGCAGATGGGTGTAGAGCTGCGGTACGTTTGCCGCCTTTCCCGCTTCCTTGATGTGCTGCCTCACGGGTGCAGCTTTCGAGGAACACCGGTTGAACCGCTGGCTCACCGGGAAAGCGCTGCCTCCACTTCTCAAGCAATCCCTGCAGTTCATTCGCCGCCCTGACATAGGAGTCGTGCAGGTACGGGTTCATGGAAAACCGTGAACGGATCACTTTGCGGCACACCTGTACCTCTTTGGCAGCCGCCGTTATCCTTGCGCTGAGATAGGGCATGTAGTCAATCGGAAAGCAATCGTCAGGCTTCATCCCATTTTCGTCCGTCAGTAAGCCACCGCAGAGCATCCTTTCCAATTCGTCATCAGACTCCATTTCACCTGGCCTCCAGTTTTCTTCGATTTCCTCTTGTCATTTCATAAGACTCTCTGTTCAAAAACGGCGATTGGTTCCAACCCTCCCGAAAAAATCGTTTCCATTCGGTGAACACTGAAGTTGGGAAGTCTCCATGGCCCTCTGCCGGGAAAAAACTATATAATTGATCGGGGATCATTGCGCGGGAAGTTTTCATGGGCGAATCTAAAAAAGTCTCCAGATGGGTATTTTGGACAACATTAAGTATTTTGATTTTCTCTTTTATCACTTCTGTAACATTTAGTGAACTGAAAGAAGAAACACTTGTAATAGCGTTTGGAGCAGTCTTCTTCTTTGGGCTGGTATGGTTTATTGGATACATCATTGGATGGAAGCATTCAGTCCGTAGCGTGTTTTCCAATGATGAGGAGAGTTCAGTGTCAGGGATTCCGTCTGAATTGTTGCCACCCTCGGATAACAGAGTGTCGTTCACAGAGCTTATGGTGTATTTCTTGGTGAGTGGGGCTTTCCTGCTGGGATTCGCCATAGCTGAGGAATACAAAAGCACAATACTTGCCGGGCTTTTCTTCCTCATAGCGGTAATATTTGTGATAATACTGTTAATAAGGGCTTTAATTGGCATCATGAGACGTCGTGCCCCCCCTTCGAAGTAGATTTGTAGTAATAGCCCAGGACGAAACCCCAGACGCCGCCAATTGCGTATGCCAAAGGGATAGAGTACAAACTATAAAGCGAGGCTGCCGAGAAAAAAGTGATGATGAATGAATTGACAAACTGAATCAAAGAGTCCATCATCTCACAATCCCTCCGAATCCGTAAAGCGGGTCTTCCCTGGCCTTGAAAAGCTCCAGGCTTTCTATCACCCTGGGCTGGAACCTGAGCTGGTTCATCCAGCTTGAGTACGATCTCAGGGAACCCATCATGACCACTCTCCCTCCCGTCTCCCGGCATGCTTCCTGAACCTGTTTATATGGTACCACGCGGAGCGCCTGCTCAGGAGGACTGCACCGCATTCGCACTGGTATGCCCCCAGCGCAGGGTTCCAGCGGAAATAACTCGAAGGGTACTTCATCAGAACCCCTCCGCCGGCACAGAAACAGCCACTCTCATTGACCTTTCGCCGGGAAAAATTAATTAAAACACCAACGCATGTATAATCATGGTTGACAAACGGAAAGCCGTAAGAAAAAGACCTGGAAACAGAGATATCAGAGCGGGGGAGAAGGCCATCGAAAAAGGCCTCCTTGGCCCAAGAGGATACGGGGTTCTGAAGGGAACCGAGGACGTCGCCAAGGGAATCAGTAAGGACAGAATGTCCAGAAAGAAAAAATGAGGTCATTCAATCCTCCCTCTATATCCACGTATCTCTGACACTGGTATCTTCCAACAGCTCTGAAACGGCTTCATCATTGAAGAAGCACTTTGCCTGGAATGCTAACTCATTCAGGACGCGCGAAAGGCACACGCCACGGTTCCCGGTGAAAGAAACCCTGACGGTTCCGATGCCATTGGCATATGACGATTCAAAACGGTCGTCGGGAAACCTCGACTTCTGTCGGTCTGCCTGTGTCTTTCCAATCTCGTTGAACCTTGTCTCGCTTGTCAGGAATTCCTCTTCATATTCTACGCTTGTTTTTTCCTCCGTTCCGCTAATCCGGAACATGAAGTGATCGGGTACTGCATGCATCTCCTCGTCATATTTTCGTACCCTTGCCATTCTCATGCCTGTACCTCCTTTATTTTCGATAACTGCTGCACTTTTTCACGGACAGCTTCTATGATAAACTCACTGCGGTTCCTGTATCCCATATCGCTGGTAGAAATCGCTTTCTCTACTTTCAGAACAAGATCATGGGGCACCTTTATTGTATCCTCCCTATCAGCGGTGCCGTACAGTGTGAAGAGGAACAGCGAGATCAGCCGCCATGATATGACACCGCTGAGGATTGGCACGAGAGGAGTGGTTTGATGGAGGTCAATGGCTTCGAGAAGAAATACCAGAAGTCCGGGGAACGCTGATGCAAACATAATGTCTATTCTGGAAATTTTGCTACTGTTCATGCCTCTTCTCCAACCTCCTTCTGGCGGTGCCCTTTCAAAAGCTTCTGAATGATTTCATCGTAGGTAACCTCTCTCTCCGAGGAAAGCTGCATTTCTGTTTTAAGACTAGTTAGAAGCACCCAAGTGGACTCCCTGCTAATCCTCATTTGAACAGTGTCTTTTATTTCAGACATATTCAGCAAACTAGGAACAGCGAAGATGTATATACGTATTCGCACATCCTATTATGACGAAGATAAAAACAATAATTACTAAATCATAGTTTAACGAATATCGTGTTTCCTTCCTTGTCTGAGAAATATGCGATCGATGCTATCAAGTTTATCCATTCCAAAGGGACTATCAAAAAGACTGACCTGCTTCGGATTATCACTTCATCTTGGACTCTTGACAAGTTGGTTCCCAAGCTCGAAAAAGATGGATTAATTATTGTCAAGGTCTCTGAGATTGGAAGAAAAACCTATACAATTTCTTTGACAGATAAAGGCAGGACAGCGGCGGAGCAGCTGAAGAGAATGGATGCTGTTGCTGCAAGAACTGAAACCTATGAGCTGCCTCCGGACTTTGACAAGGAGTTTGAGGGCTTGTCTGCAACGACTCACCTCAACGTGCTCGACGATCACATAGCCATCACCGAACACAACTACGATGGAACGAGGAAGAACAGGATCGTCATGGTGTATGTCAAGCTGAATGGGAGGGGCATTCTGCGCCTCTTCTGCGAGGTTGATGATGCATACGAGTGCAAGCATACCAGGTATGCGTGGACCCTCCCGTCCGTGCAGGAGATGGTCCAGATTCAGAGAGATAAGGGGAACATGAAGGAGTGAAACAGTTGATTTCAAAGAAAATTTTAGCAATACTTGCAGGAGTAGTTATAGTAGCATCCGGTACAGTTGGTTTTGCTGTTGCGTCCGGAGCGATTTATCTTGGCCCAAGCATCCCAAAGGTAACAATTACCGGAAATGGAACCACTGATGTTGGCATAAGTAAAACCTTCGGCATATCCGTAAATGGAACCCCAGCATACCCACTTTATTTTTACTGGTCATCAGGCCATAAGGTGGGAACCGGAACTAAATTCAGCACCTCTTTTGCATCACCAGGAACATATAATGTTTCATTGCTGGTTTCCATGGACAATAACCACACCAAGACAATTGTTACTGCGAGAGAGATTGTTAATCCAGATCCAACTGTCACAATAAGCGAGAACAGGAATCTGATAGATGCCGGGCAAAGCATATCATTCTCTTCTTCAGTTTCCGGAGGCACCGGACCATATTCGTACTCATGGACTTACCCAGGAAGCTCAAGTGCAGACCCGACTATGCAGCTCTATTCAGATATAGGAGGGGTATATGTTACCGTAACGGATGCCGCCGGGTATACTGTAAATTCCAACGTTCTTAATCCAACTATAAATTCAGACCCGTTTGTGACTGCATCCTCAAATACTACCTATACGGATGTTGGCTCTCCTGTGAGCTTCTCCGCTTCTCCGTATTATGGCACGACTCCTTACTCATATTCATGGACTTGGAACGGAAACGTGATATCGACATCCCAAGACTTTTCATATTCCTTTGACCAGTCCGGGCAGCAGTATGTCTATGTTACATTGAAGGACAAGCTCGGTGAGACTTCTACGAGTTACGTTGTTATTGAAGTAGAAAGGGATCCAACTGTAGGCATATCTGCGAGTCCACAAAACGCCCCAACTGGAACGGATGTAAGCTTTCTGCCTCTTGTGAATAACGGACTTGCACCGTTCAGCTACAGCTGGTATGTGAGCGGTGTATACGCTGGAGGAGATTTTGGCCTATATTATACATTCAATGTAGCAGGGGATTATAACGTGGAAATCATAGTTACTGATGCAGCCGGCCAGACAGCTACTGCGACAATTACCGAAACCATAACATGAGAATGTGAGCCAATGAACATTAAAAACTCAACAAAAATTTCACAGAAAGTCGGATGGATTAATAGGCGCGTAGAGAAAATAAATAAAATAGATAGTATATGTCCGGAGGTGAGGAGTTTTCTTTGAGCATAACAGTATGCGACACGGAAAATTGTCCGATCCCTCGCTTAGAGAAAGTTACTGGCCACTTGTGTATAGACCTTGAAGACCTGAGAGTTCCTGCTGAACAGAAGAGAAGCGACATGATAATTTTCTATACCAATGAAACGCTTATCATGGAATGCAAAGGGTCCTACCTTAAAATGGCGCTTGAACAACTTAAAAATACCCTCACGTATGTGATGGATAATTGGAATATTATTGAAGAATTAGTAAGAAATCAGGGATTTAACCGTATTACAAAGCCTTCAAGGCTTGCGATATATCTTAAATACGGGCTCGGGAAGGAAAGACAATACAGAAGAGATGGCGAAAAAAGGCTTCGTGAGACTAGTTCCAAAAATATGGGAACCCCAAAGAGAATTGACGGTATGAACATTTTAATATTCGGAAGAAATGAAATACAGGAATTGAATGAAAAAGTTGGTAGCATGGGCTATCGTGGTTTTCCGGGAGTGATATAATGCCGATAATTGTCTCGTTCAGAAAATTTCCACCCTTGGAAGTGCTTAATTCAAGTATGGTGAGTGACATTATAAATGTCATGGGCGATAGTGCCGGGTTCAAGGTGAGAAGCTGGGAAATATGGGAAGACTCTACGACTGAAATGCTGGGTGGCAGGAAGATTCACGTTTATCCGACTTCAGATGGTGAAGAATTTGATGATTTTACCAGTGTAATTGACAAGCTGAGGTCTGGGAATATAATTGTTGCCAAAGGAAGTATGACAAATCCAATTGAAGCCGAAGCACATGTAGATTTCTATGGTACAAGCTCTGAAGTTGCGGTGTACTCTGATGTAATGATAGACACAGAACCTATCGCGCTTGTTGACATTTTGAACATGTATCCGGATAAAAAGGGAGAAATAGTAAACAATATTTTTAACGGATTCTCTGAACTCAAGGTCAATATAGGGGGAAGAGAGAAGAAACTGATATCTGAAATTGTGCTTTCATATGGTATTCCAGATGATAACATGCAAGGCATAGACAGTTACCATGCCAGAAACGGAGAATATAACATCCTCAAGAAACTCATAGTGTCAACCCGGGAGAGTTATGAAAATATAATTCCAGAAAATAAGATTAGAGAGTATAATAGAAGAACATACCTCTTTGATGTGAAGAAATTATCAGAAAAAATATTCAAAATTGATACCGTAGAGAAGATATGGCAAAGGCACATCGGAAAAACCATTGGCGTAAGCCGTACACATAGCTTTAGCTACGTTTCGAGAAAACCTGGTGCTTTCGACATGTTTATCGAGGACCTCAGAGAACAGGTAGTATATCCCTCGATAGAAGGTCTCAACGACAGCGATGAGGTAATCAAGAGGATAAGGGATGAAATCAACAAAAAGGCCAAAGGACCTATTGATAGTTTCACCTCCATGAAATAGGCTCCAAGAATAGTATGAGGGAAAGAAGCACTGGTTTCTGAGTTCAGAAGATAATAGAAGAGTTAGGTCTCATATCCGATCTTCAAAACCATCTGTCAACAAAACCTACCCTTCTGATTGCGGTAAAAAGTATATAAAACCCCGGTCAGGAATTTCTGTCAACTTTAAGAGTTCTTATAATTGACAGTTTTAAGACTCCTTTTCAAGATATTATATACTGTTCCTCTGCCAAGGTTCGTTCTCTGGGATATCTCCCTCATAGAGTATCCCTGGTTACTCAGGTCAATTACCCTGGCAGACTGCCCTTTTGTTTTCTCGTTCTGCCTCTTCCCCAATTTCACACCATCTCTTTTTGCCCTAGTTAGCCCGTCACTGACTCTCTCTGAAATCAGTTCTCTTTCAAACTCGGCTGCAGCTCTAAGGATGGCCAGCATGAAATCGTTCATTGGGTCCTTTTTCTCAGAGATCTTGAGACCCTGGTCCACAGCCTCAAAGAATTTTCCCTTTGACCTTATTACGTTGAGATTCTCCAGGAAATTCTGCAGTGACCTGCCAAAACGAACAAGCCTTAAGACCAGGATTCCGTCAATATTGTCCAAGTCTAACATTATTGATTTAAGACCCGGATGATCCTTCTTTGCTCTAGAAGCATAATCAACGTATTCCTGGTAATCCCATCCCTTAATCTTACAGTATTCTCTCAGCCTCAGGGGCGTGATCAATGTGTGGCCTGAAAAAAGTGAGGGATCCGTTGATTATTGATTCGACATGGCATCTCTCGATATCAAGTAGATGCCTGAATTGCTTTCCAAACGTTCCTGCTATCTCAAATGGTTTAAGTGTCAGTTGTTCAGGATCAAGCTAACACAGTAAGTCCCTGGTAAGTTTCCTGTGAAGTTTGAAGGTGTCAAGAATCTCATTAACCCCTGAATTTCTCATATTCA
>JAJZOT010000084.1 GCA_021847855.1 Thermoplasmata archaeon
CAAGTTGGAAAATACTTGCCTTAATAAACTTTATTAGGCAACATTTCGTCATATAGTTTATCATGGGAAAACTTACTGGTTTGATTCTGGGAGTCAGTGCCGCACTCTTCATGGCATACTATGTACTGGCTTCAGCCTATGTGCAGTTAACAGACTGGTTAAGCCCTGTATTCGGCCCATCGTTTTCCCTCATGCTGTCACTCCTGTATCTTCTCCTGGGAAATCCCATTAATCATCCGGTTCTTTTCGCTGTGTGGATCACAGTTGGTGTCGTCATAGGCATAGGTGCAAGGAGGGGTGGAAGAGCGGCAGGAGCTGCTTTTACGACTTACATGCTTATCTGGTCATTCTTATCGCTAACAGTTATGTCTATGCTTCTTGGCGCTAATCTTGGTTTACCTTTCGGAACCGGGTCAGCAGCAAAAATCGGGGGGATTCCACCGCTGCCGCCGGGAACCAGTATATCATCTATATTGACAGAACCGCTTATGCAAAGGTTGATCCAGCTATTTGGCATGATTGGAAGCCTGTCCGGATTAACTGGACTGCCGCTGACTGGCTACAGTCCACTAGCTCTCACTGGCAGTGCCATGACACCTCTTGCCGGCCTTATTCCCGGAATAATATCTCTTTTTCTTCCTTACCTCATATTAAACTTGGTGATACTGGTAATGACTGCCTACTTCACGGGAAGGGCACTGCACTTCATCATTGAACCGCGGAAACAGAATGGAAACAGCGGGAATCACAAAGGAAGGGAAAAGAAGAAATTGCAGAAAGTAAAGAAAGTCAGGATGAAAAGGGTCAGGCAGGCACGCTACGTTATGTTTGTCATATCTATCCTAATCTTTTCAGCTATGGCTATTCAACTGGGAAATGCCGGATATGCCCAACCAGGCTCTTCAGGAATGGCGCAAGCAGTTTCTCACAACCAGGATTCCGCGGCAGTGAGTACACCCGGAAACGCTTCAGCAGACACTTACCTAAACTTGTTCAGGACCCTCGGCAACGCAGGATCGAATACCGTAAATACCACTCAGATCGGAAACCAGACCCAGCTGTACTACTCTTCAGGCATTGTGGGAACCTATGGAAACGTTTACAACACGTATGGATTCCTCGGGGAGTTAAACTCGACAACCGGGTGGGAAGCTTCACAACCTGCTAAATCTTCACTGTTCACAATAGTGGCGGTATCTGACAACTTAAGCTCCCTGATCAGCGGTATGTCGCAAAATGGACTTTCAGCAGGATCATCATCTACTGCAAGCAACTTCCTTGGGGCCATACCACGGTTAGTGATCATAAGTGCATATTCCGGAAATCAGGCACAGACAGCGTCATCTGCCTACAGCGTGGCGGCACATATCATAAACGCAACTGGAGGGCACAGCCTCATTAAGTTGCTATCGTTTACAGGAGGAAATGGGCTATTCGGTTCAACTGGCGGCAATATATCCTTATACATATTTTCAGCTGATGCCAGTTCGTATACCGCAGAAAACGGTCTGGCCGGGCAAATGAGCACCAACTTCAATGGCAGTGGAATACTGGACCTTTTCAAGAACGGGATGTCTTCCGGATATCTCGTGCCCGGTTACACGCCTGCCAGCGTTGACGCGTCATTCTTCATTTCCGGAGTGATCAACGTCCGGAATCTTAGCCTTCCGATTCCCTCATTCTCCGGTATCCAGCTTAACAGCAGCGTGATAAAATACACCGATATTGCATTCATGGGTGGATTTTTCAATAAAAACTATGTTTTCCACTCATCTTCATCCCGACACAATATTAGTGCGACTGCTATTTTCAATTACAACGGAAATATTACTTTTGCAAACCCGTCCGTGATATACGCACTGAGCCTGGCGTATCCGAACGAAACCTCCGGCAGTTCAGGATCGCTTTCCAGTATATACCGGACATTTACGTTCACCACAACACCGGCAAATAACAACACGACCGGCGTGACTGGAAATAATACAGTTATGGCGATACCCTACGGTTCAGCTATAAACCTTTCAAACCTGACCTTTGAAACCAACGCGACGTTCCCTGCAAATATGCCGATTACGATATCGGTAAAAATGACCAATAAAACCGCAGCCCGGATAGTTACAACTGTCACGTTGAATGACAACGACACTGTGACAAACCTGAGTATAAACCAAAGCAGTATACTATCTTCCTACAGTTCCTCTGTCGTGCTTACATCCGGCAAAGTCTCGTCGAGCAATATACCTTCACTCGGGCCGTATCAAAGTGAGCAGATCAAATTCGAGCTTTATTTCAAGAATCCGGGATCTTACGTTATCCTGAGCCCAATGGTTACGTATACCATGAACAACAAAACCTTCACGGTTACCGGCAGTCCGCAGGTTGTTGGGATAGGTAACCCTCCCCTGATCACGAGCATAAATAATATGGAGAAAAACTCGGCAATGGTAATATCTTCTGTGATACACAACAACATTCTGACTGAACAGATATTTCCGGGCTTCTACGTGTTCGATCTGATACCTCTGCTTATAGTTCTGGTAGATATCCGTATAGAATACAAGTCATTCAGGAATTGGCTTATGCTGAGAAAGGGACAGACGGGGCAGCTTCCACCATGACATGATGGGGTGCGGTTGCATAAAACGTGCAATGGCCGAGAGACTGAACAGGCATCGCCGGGTAAATCCTGGCGACAAAAACTGGAATATAGGCTGCGATCAGTTTATCATTGTGTGGTTATTCAGGTTTCCAATATTTTTCTTCCCATCTTCTGCCTTCCCCCAGTATTTTAGTGCTTCTCCAGGCTTGTAATTATCATTCGCCACTTTTTCAATGCGACTTATCATGTCCCTCTGGCATTTGGATCACCATATCACACTCTACCTGGTATAATCACTATCTCCGTAAATCTTGCATCTGCTTAACAGTACGAATCATCTTTTCCATCTCTCAAAATTCCCCTTCACAAACCTGTCCATATCACCAAGAAGCGATGGATCCTTGTTTCTTTTCCGCCATTCCTCAAGAACCTGCTCAAAGTTATCCTGCGGAACATCAGTGACCCAGTCCTGAAACTCCGTGGTGGCTTCGATTTCAAACCTGTAAATTCCTTTCAATATTCCAATGCATTGCAATTCCGCCTCCCTGTGAAGGGAGAGCTTATGGTATTTTCTCATTTCCTCAAGATAAGGTTCTACTGCTTCTTTGAACATGTCTGATGCCAACTCGTAAGGATCAATGTAACCATGTCTCGTCCTTCCTGAGTTTTTCCAGACATCTTCAATCTCAATGCCATTCAGGTCAAAAAAAACTTCATCGGCAATTTCATCCGGTTCGATTTCTGAAAGATATTCAAGTGCAAGCATTTTTACCCGTTTCGAAATATTTGTATCTTCATTTGCAAGCCTTTTCAGAATTTCAAGTCCCTGGCTTGGACTCAATTCTTCAAGAATGCGGTTTCCCCCACTCATGGGCGGAGAAGGGGACTTATCTGTTTTCCCGGTCATATTTACATTTTCATGTCCTCAGAGAATTAAATACTTCTCGTTGTGTCAGGAACCTCGCACTTCTCAATTGAGGGTCTGGAAATTGGTAAATTTTCTTCCTTGTCGTTATCAGTATATCTACAAAACAGCGGATACGTCGAGATTCTAATTTAAAGGGAGGTGTTAACTCAGTCTATTTTTAATATATCAATGGCATGTCTTCTGTTACAGGGAAAAAATGTCAGGAAGGGACCTCAACAGCTCTGGTTTCAGCACTTTCATTGCCGGTAATGAGGCTGAACTCGAGGGACATTTCTCGGGTTTCAACGCACTAAGAGCAGTTTCCTATGTTGTTTCAATAAAGTGGATTCTGGAGTTTCTGGAAAGGAATCAATTTGAAAGCGTTGAGATCGTGGTTGGAAAGGAGGTTTCCGATCTAAACCCCGCCGAATTGCTTAAAGATGAGGTTGTAAGCGATAAGGGAAATCTTGTCAGTCAAATCCTCGGGATGATGGAGCAGGGAAGGCTGAAGATATACACATCGGATCGTATTGTGCATTCTAAGTTCTACATTTTAACCGGTAGAGGAGCTACAAGGGTTATTCAGGGTTCAGCTAACCTGACTACATCTGCGAGGAAAGGGAAACAGGTAAACTATCTCTGGAAGTGGGATCTGGATCCCGGATCTGACAAGTTCCTTATTGAGAGATTCAATGCAGATTACGATCTGCACAAGAAATATTGCTCTCTATTCATGCAGGATCTCCAGAATATGCTCAAAGAAGCAGGAAATGAAGACAGGGAAAGAGTGCTCAATAACTGGCTTGGAAGAAATGCTGAGCCACAGGAGATTGGGATAATTCCCATGCTCACGCAGATGGCCACAGAGGTCTTGGTCGGTGACATCGGTGAACCGGTATACAGGATGATGCTGCCTGCAGAACCATCAAAACGAAAACCTATAGAACAGTTCCTCCGGCCTGTAAAACACGAAATAGAATCATCTCAAATAGTCTTCCTGAAAAAAGATTTCCTCAACAGCGAAAATCTGCTTGTACCAATAATGCGAGTGGATTTTGAAAATCACAGAATTGTCTTCAATGTCAAGGCTGAAAAAATCACAGTTGGTGACACCACACCTCCTAGTGAGGAGGTGAACACATGTCTGGCCAATATTGAGGAATATATCAAATCTATCGACATGGGCAAAACAAGGAACAGGACAATCAACAACTTGACCAAGATGAGCGTATATGAAGGACTGATATACTTCCTGTCGTCACCTTTCCTGAACCAGTATATGAGAATAAAGAGAGCTAAGGTGGGGAGGGTTGATGAAAGAGGTCCGAGATTCCTTTTCATATCAGGAGGATCAAGCAACGGAAAGACGACTTTCATAAAATACGCGCTGAAACTCCTGACTGGAAAAGATATCAATCCAATCGACAAATCAAATTTCAAGAAACAGAATATTCTCACGGCAGCAGGCCTGGGCACGAATTTCCCGCTCGTTTTTGACGACGTACCTCCTCAGAGGCTGAACTCTTCTGATATGGAAACTACTATCAAGAGTTACTGGGAAACCTGGTGGAATGGCCAGAGCATCTTCCCGACAATTATAGTCTCTTCAAACGCCAAGTCTACCAAAGAGTGGCACCAGACGCGTGTCAAGGCACTTAATTTCGATGTTCATTTTGAGCCTTCGATGAAGGCTAGGGAAAAGCTCAACGAGATTTTCAATCAGCAGAATAACATTTTTTCTGCGTTTGCTTCATTCTATTTCACATATTTTAGCGAAGATATATCCGACGATGAACTTGAACATGGGAGAAGAACAGTGCTGAGGTTATATGATTACGCTGGCAGACAGGTACCGGAATATTTTCCAAAAGTGCCGGTGGAATCAATTTACGATCCCGACAGGCTAAAATGGCGGGAACTCATAGATCTTGGAAAAGTCAGTATCGTGGAAAAGAATGATTCGCTGGAGTTAACTTTTCTAGAGGGATTTAACCGATCCGATGTGGAACACTATGCTGATGCCATCAAACATGCAAAACATCGTATAGTGGGGAATACAATTATAATAGAGAGCCCAGAGGACTTTCGGAAGTGGTTGGATTTGGAGAAGAATGCGGATCCGGGAATCTTTGGAAAACTGTTCAGGAGAAGGAACAAATGATGTCCTTACTCCTAATTTGTACTGGATTCAGGATGGTGTCATTATGAGAAGCAGAATTACTGAAATATACCGGTTTAAGGTTGCACTGAAGGGCAGAAGACGCATCTGGCGTCGCATAGAAATCAGGGGAGACCAGACACTTGCAGACCTAGATAGGATAATACGAATTGCCTTTAACCATGACCTATGGGATCACCTCGGAGAATTTTATTCTGGAAAGACCTGGTACCGATCAGGCTATGGTGAAATCAATCCGGACGGAGAAGGCGAAGGAGCGAAGATACCGGTAGCCTCTATAGGGTTACAGGAGGGTGACAGAATAGGATATGTATATGACTTCGGCTCCGAAATCCATCACTATGTCACTCTTGAGAGTATATCGAAAAATGCAGATCCGGCTGCCAGATATCCCCTTATCGTATCACAAAACCACCCAACGTACAAATATTGTGTGGAATGTGCTGCGTCCGGTAAGAAGAATGTCGCAACCCAGATCTGTCTTGATTGCTCCAGCGAACACCGCTCTGAACCCGAATACCTCTGTGAGGACTGTGGATATGCAGACAAGCATGAGGAGCATTTTCTTGAAGAGATTGTGTACTGAGCCATTCATGACACTGAAGAGCGGTAGAGATGATACCTACTGGAAGGTTTATAATTAAGGTTTGAAATACTATGCTACATGCTGTGTCACAGAAGGAATAATTGAATAAATTCGAATCTGTGAATCACAAATTGGAAGGAATACATCTTGAGCGATAGAAGAAAACCGGACATCAGAGAATCTACTTCGAGTTCCATAACTCAGGAAGACATTTCGAACTTACCAATGATCAGGGCAATGATACAGAAGGACATCGACTATTCCCAGGCTCTATTTGAGTATGCACAGAAATACTATGACGAGGAATGCAGGCGGTATGCGGACAAATGCCCGGACAATACGGATCTTCCCGATGAATTGTACTACAAGCAGGTCTACCTATGGTTCATCACCGAAATGATCCTGCCTTCTAAGGGTCGTACTGTTCTGGAAGAATTTGCAGAGAAATACGTTTCCCCAAAAGATCCTGAGGCTGCAAAGCGTTTACTTCTTTCGAAGAAAATGATCAGGGGATCCTTCAGGACCCTCGACGCAACATTTTATCCTTATGTACTCATCGATCATCTGGAATCCGGGACAAGATATCTTGCTGTTTCCAAGATTCCTCCGTCGCCCGGGGCGAAAAAGATGTTTCTCACTGGAGGCGTAATAAAAGGAAAAATTCATC
>JAJZOT010000085.1 GCA_021847855.1 Thermoplasmata archaeon
ATGTTCATCTTATCCCAGATTATGAAGGGGAGAATTCACTCGTGCAAATGCTAAAACTTTATGTTTTCAGGAATTTTTAAATACAATTTATAACTATTTGGCTCCATGAGACCGACTGAATTTGATTATTTTTCACCGGGTACTCTTGAGGAGGCGGTTGGGCTTCTGAAGAAGTATGACGATGAGGCAAAAGTGCTGGCGGGTGGACAAAGTCTGCTTCCACTTCTGAAGTCGAGAGTTACCTCAATTCCATACCTTGTGGATATTGGAAATATATATTCTCTTGCGTACATTACCAGAAACGACAGATCAATTCTGGTTGGGGCCACCACCAATGTAAGCTCTCTGGAAAACTACAGTAACTTTGGAAAAAGTCTTAGAATTCTCAGAGAAGCTGTGAAAAGCATAGCCGATCCGCTCATAAGAAACATGGGCACTGTGGGAGGGAATATTGCACATGGTGATCCTGGCAATGATCTGCCGGCGGTTCTTATGGCTCTTGATGGTTCAGTGACTGTCACTGGTCCTGCTGGATCGAGGCATGTGAGCGCCAGGGAACTTTACATAGATTCTTATACAACAGTTTTAAAGGGAAACGAAATCATCACGGAGGTACAATTTCCTGACTGGGGATCCCGCAGTTCCGGAACATATGTTAAATTCAAAAAACCGGCCGGTGATTTTTCTGTTGCGGCGCTCGCCATCCAGATAAAACTGAACAGGGATGGGTTATGTGAAAGATTTGGTTCTGCCATAGCGTCCGTTGGACCGACTTCGATCTTCCTCAAGGATGCTTCAAATGTGGTTGTTGGAACAAAGATAACGCCCAGTATAATTGAGGATGCTTCTGAAGCTGCCGCAAGGGAAATCAGTCCCACTTCTGACAGAAATGGAACAGCAGAACAGAAAAGGGATCTTGTAAGGAAAATGTTCATTGAAGGCGCCAGAAAAAGTTTGAGGAAATTATGAGGTGAATTAAATGGTAAAGAAAGAGGTAACTGTAACAATAAACGGAAAGGAGTACAGCTCAAAGGTTGAACCAAGAATGTTGCTTGTGCATTTCATAAGAGATGTGGCTGGACTTACCGGTACCCACGTGGGATGCGACACTTCAAATTGTGGGGCTTGTACTGTGGTGCTTGATGGAAAAGCTGTCAAGTCCTGCACAGTTCTTGCAGTACAGTGCGACAATAAGCGAATAACCACCGTAGAGGGCCTTTCGAAGGATGGCAAACTTCACCCTATCCAGAAATCATTTGTGGATAAACACGGCCTTCAATGCGGATACTGCACATCGGGGATGATAATGACAAGTTTCTGGCTATTGCAGAGGAACAGGAATCCTTCCGAGAAACAGATAAGGGAAGCTCTTTCTGGAAACCTCTGCAGATGCACTGGTTACGAGAACATAGTGAAAGCTGTAAAGGAAGCAGCAAGGAACATCATGTCGGAACAGAACAGGGATCTTGTGAAAGAGGAGGCCATAGAGGCATAGGTGGTTTCCATGAAGAGCGAAGAGAAATTTGTAAGAGGAATGGGGCAATTTGTTGACGATATAAAGTTCCCTGACATGCTCTATATGTCAGTTGTAAGAAGCGATTATGCAAGGGCAAGACTCCTCAAGGTCAAAGGAGGAATAAATGCCAGGGTTTTCAATCACTCACTTGCAGCTGTTGGAGAAGGAGCAATGTCAGGTTTCGAAAAGGCTCAGCACATGGTCTTTGCATCTGGTTTCGTGAACTACCTTGGTGAACCAATAGCTGCTGTTTATTCAGACGACCCGTATAAGTCTGAGGATCTTATTGATTCAGTGGAAGTTGATTACGAACCGCTGAAACCTGTTATTGATCCGGAAAAGGCTCTGACATCTGAACCAATTCACAGTGGTTTCAAAAGCAACATTATTTCAGAGAAGTGGATGGGAAAGGATTTTAAAACGGATTCTCCAATTGTCCTGGAAGATTCCTTCAGAAACAACAGAATTGTGACCAATCCCATTGAACCCCGGGGAGTTATAGCAAACTACGACGGGAAAAGACTCACTCTCTGGATCGGAACCCAGTCCGTATTCAGTATCAGAGAGGGAATATGTGGGGCAATGGGTCTATCGCCGGAAAATGTCCACATAATACAGGCTGACACGGGAGGTGCCTTCGGTTCAAAGGGAGGTCTGTATCCTGAATATGTGATGGCATCATATATCGCAATGAAGGAAAAACGTCCTGTAAAATGGATAGAGACGCGGCGGGAACACCTCATGGCAAGTCACCCTGGTAGAGGCGCACTGGCCAAAATGAAGCTCTTTGCCGACAGAACGGGAAAGATCACCGGCCTTAAGGGTGAAATTCTCGTGGATTCTGGGGCTTACGCTGGTGGAACCGGTGAGTTTTCTTCCAGATTTATAACCCACCAGATAACTGGCCAGTATAAGATAGAAAATGCTTATTTCAGGGCACTTTCAGTCTTTACAAACAAGGTTCCACAGGGTCCATACCGTGGAGCAGGAAGACCAGAAGCTGCATTCTTCACGGAAAGGATGGTTGACATGCTTGCGGACGAGCTTAAGATGGATCCCTTTGATGTGAGGCTTATTAACGCCACGGATAAGCCCTTTGTTTCCCCCATGGGGATGAAAATAGGGGCCTCAAAACCGTTCATGATCAGGGCAAGAAAGGAACTTGGATACGTACCTTTTGATGCCACAAAGGACACGGGCATTGCACTTTTTGTCCTCGTCCCCGCATCACAACCAGGTGAAAGCGCCAGAATAAAGTCTGAAGGGGGCAGGATTAGAGTATGGCTTGGCGGAAATGTTCATGGGCAGGGACATGAGGGATTTGTCAGGAGAATTGTGAACGAGGAGCTTGGTGTCAGGGAAGATCTGGTTGATCTTGAAATGGGAGACAGTGATGCACTTGAGGACGGAGTGGGTGCATGGGGGAGCAGATCAGCCATGATGGGGGGTTCTGCGGTTACAGTAGCTGCACGTAAATTAAAGGAACAGGTCAGAAAAAAATTAGGATCTTATTCTGCGGCAAAACTTCTGGAGGGTTCATTTGATATTTATGAGTTCTTCAACTATAAGGATTCATACAACAGCTTTGGTTCCAACCTTGCAAAGGTATCTGTGGACTCATACGACAGGATTAAGGTCCTCGAGGACAGATCCTATTATGATCTTGGAAGGGTACTTAACAGGCAGATGGTAAGAGGTCAGATTGTTGGTGGCAACCTGCAGGGTATTGGCCAGACACTCAGTGAAAATATAGAATACGATGATGACGGACAGCTTCTGACAGGCTCAATTTCTGAGGCAGGTCTTCTGAATTCAGAGATCACTACGAAATACACAGTGAAACTGGATGAAACACCCTCTGATCTCCCAAGCGGTGCCAAAGGACTGGGTGAGGCACCAACCATAGGAACACCTTCAGCGATTGCAAGAGCAGTGGAGGTTTACACAGGAAAGAGAATAAGAGAAACACCCATAAAGCTATCATTACACTAAACGCCATAAATTTTTATTTTTGGTTAAATTCATTAATATATGAAGATGTAATCTTTTGATGATGTCCATAATAAGTGATGCAGCTGTAAACAAGATAATAAGGCTCGTCATAGGGTTGGCTTTCCTTGTGGTGGGTGTTGAGTTATTCTCAACCGGGGCTGTCGGTCTTGGAATCCCCGGGGAACTGGTCGTATCAGTAATTCTTTTCATCGTGGGTGCGGTATTCCTGTACATAGGCGTAAGGATGCTAATTAAAATCGCCAGGGATCTTGGTGGTGACTTCTGGTAGTCTCAGATTTCCATAAGAGATGCAAAACGGAATATACGGGATTACCATTAAGTGTTAACACAAGAGAGTGGCTTCAGTGGCACAGTTCACAGTAATATCATGGAATTATAGGGATACCCCAGGTGATCTGGACCAGAAGATATCGCTTGGCTACGGATACTGGGAAGATTCGCTTAAGGCCATGGGTATTAAAAAATACGTAATTCTTGTAACATGCAATAGGGTGGAGCTTTACTTCTCCGGTGATCCTACCAACCATGAACCGTTCACAGGTGGCGTCGTTAAGACCGGAGAAGATGCGATCAGGCATCTATTCAGGGTTGCCAGTGGACTGGAATCCATGTCTGTGGGTGAAAACGACATATTAAGGCAGATAAAATCAACTTACGATATTGCCCTCGTAAAAAAACATGTCAGCAAGCCGATCTCAACCATATTCAGGAAAGCGTTGAGCATAGGGAAAAGGGTGAGGCAGGAGACCTCCATTTCAAAGGGGAAGACATCAATCCCATCCATTGCCATAGACGTTCTGAAATCAAAATTTGGTATAGAGGGAAGAAAAATACTAATAGTTGGTACCGGAAAAATGGCAGTTTCTCTGGGTAAATATCTGCTGAAGGAAAACCCGGAATCCATAACTTTATGTGGAAGAAGCCCTGAGAAAGCGTCCATGGCAGCGAGTATACTGAACAGTTACTTCTCCCCTATCTCTGCACTGAAGACTGAGATCAGGAAAAACAACATAGTGCTCACAGCAACAAAGTCACCTGAAATTCTCATAACACGTGACGATATTATTTCATCCGGAACCCCAAAATTTTATGTCGATATTTCAAAACCGGACAACATCGAAAGCCTGGATGAAAACATTGACGGCATAGATGTCCTGAATATCAGCAGCCTGGAAACAGTACTGGAAAGAAACAGAACAATGAAGAGGAAGGAAATTCTGGCCGCTGACGACATAGTGGAAGCTGAGATAGAAAGAACAATGAGAAAACTGAAAGAGATAGAATATGATGACCTTATTTCACATATGTACCGCTATTCGTGCCTGAAACAGAAAGAAGAAGCTGAGGAATTCAAGAGGGAGATCGGTAAGGGAACAGATCTTGACACCGCAATTGCTGCCATGGCCAATTCACTTTCCAAGAAGGTACTCTCTCCATATACCGCAGCGTTTAAAAAAATGATTGAAACATCAGATTCCAGGGAACTCAACAGGTTTCTGAACGAACTAAAAAACGCCATTCACAGTGAGGGTATTGGAGATCTTGACGATATAATCAACGTCTGATCATTATTCACTTGTTACTGGAATCTTTCAATGCACCGGATGTTTTAATTGCGGCGTCTTCAAGGTCCTCACTGGTATGGGCAAAACTTACAAAATTTGTTTCGAACTGTCCCGGTGCCATATAGATTCCTCTTTTCAGCAGCATCCGAAACATTCTCATGAATCTGCTGGAATCAGCCTTCATGACATCCTGGTAACTTCCTGCATTTTCAATACCGAGGAATAACTGGAACATTGAACCGTACCTGCTTATGACAATTCTTTCGTTTTCACCCATATTTTCCCTGAGCGTCCTTTCGAACGTGGCAGTTTTTGATTCAAGGTCGGAATAATCAAGATCATGAAGTTTGTTAAGTGCGGCAATCCCCGCTGCCATTGTAACATAGTTTCCGGAAAACGTTCCGGATTCGTAGACGGGTCCAAGGGGAGATATGCTGTCCATTATGTCAGATCTACCACCAAAGAGACCTATGGGGAACCCCCCTCCTATTATCTTCCCCAGTGTTGTGATGTCCGGTTTTATACCCACTATGTCCTGGTATCCGCTGAACCCGAACCTGAATCCAGTTATTACCTCATCAAAAATGAGCAGTGAACCGTGTTTCTCTGTTATCTCCCTCAGAAATTTTAGAAAATTGTTCTCCGGCTTAATAACCCCGGCATTCCCCATTATGGGTTCGGTTATTACTGCCGCTATATCCTTCCCGAATTTCCTGAATATTTCTTCAATGGTACTGGGAGAGTTGTACTGCCCTACAAGCACAGTTTTTGATACTTCTGGCGGAACACCCCTGGACGATGGTATGCCAAAGGTAAGTGTACCGCTCCCGGACTTTATTAATGAATAATCATGCGCACCATGAAAACCACCCTCCATCTTGAGAATTATGTTCCTTCCGGTGTAACCCCTGGCCAGTCTCATTGCATGCATTGTTGCTTCTGTTCCGCTGTTTGTGAATCTCATCTTCTCTATTGACGGTACAGCCTGGTTGATCATGCTTCCCAGCGTAATCTCATTCTCCGTGGGAGTACCTAATGATGTTGCATTCTCGACAGCTGATTTAACAGAACTTACAACATCAGGATGGCTGTGCCCAAGTATAAGTGGTCCGAAAGCCAGGCAGAAATCAGTGTAACCCATCCCATCCACATCAAATATTTTCGAACCTTTCCCCATCTTCATGAAAACTGGATAAGGATCATAATACCTCACCGGTGAGTTTACTCCTCCGGGAAAAAGCCTGGATGATTTACTGAAAAGTTCCCTGGAAATCATACACCATGATTGTCAATTGGATATTGAACTATTTTCTTTTGAAACTCTTTTTAGTGTCGGTTTTTATATCTCCTATAAAGCCAAAGTCCACGAGGCCGAATTCGTCGGTTATTCCATACACCCTGAATCGGTCTGGGTTGGTGGTCTTCAATGCAGGTGTGAAATGATCCTCGCTCAGGAGTGATTGGGCAACATCTGTTCCGGAAGAGAAGAAGCTCATTGCGGGTGTGATGACCACATCTGATTCACTGTTGTAGATAAATGCAGGTATCTTGAACACACCACCTATCTGGTCCCTGAGCACAAGTGACGGATGCTCATGTCCCAGAATCGTGATCTTTTTCAGCCCCCTGTCCCTGTCCCCATGATAAATATAGTATCTGTCGGTTTCAACGACTTCGGGAAGATCAAGGTTTCGCCTGTTCAGTATTGTCATGAGAAAATTATCATGATTTCCCCTTACGAATCTGAGCTTCAGATGGTCAGAATATCTGTCGATAAAATGAATTATATCTGTCCATTCCTGGGAGAGATTCCTTGAAAATT
>JAJZOT010000086.1 GCA_021847855.1 Thermoplasmata archaeon
CCGGAATACTTATCTATAATTATGTTACAAAATCGCATGAATCAACAAATTTCCTGTAATCTGTCTGTTTCATGTAGAAATCGCTAGTGGATACTGCCGGTCCTCTCTCACCCGAATCCATAACTCCAAACTTCACAGGGAGCTTTCTGGCTTCCTGTATCATCATCCACCCTAACTGTCCGGATCCTAGGATTCCAAGATTTAAGTTTTCCATTAAATCTTCCTCTTTTCTATTCCAGTTTATCAGCCAGTACTTTCATCTTCATTGTCTGGCTGAAATTCTTCAGCTTTTCTATAAGTTCCGGATATTTCAGTGAGAGAATTCTCACCGCAAGAATGGCTGCGTTCCTGGAATTGCCTATGGCCACAGTTGCAACCGGAATCCCTGCAGGCATCTGCACAATTGAAAGCAGTGAGTCCATCCCTTTGAGATATCTGGTGGGAACTGGCACACCGATAACCGGAAGATCCGTCATGGATGCCGTCATTCCAGGGAGGTGTGCTGATCCACCCGCGCCAGCTATTATGACCTCGATTCCCCTGTCCCTTGCAGTGCTGGCATATTCATACATCTCCTGGGGTGTTCTGTGAGCAGAAATTATACGCTGTTCAAAATCGACCCCGAACTCCCTCAGCGTCAGGGCGGCATCTGACATATGCTCGTAGTCGCTCCTGCTCCCCATTATAATTCCAACCTTTGCCATGGTTGTGAATTTATTATATGTATATTACCTAATTCATCCCACGTTGCCTCCGCTTTGAGAAGAGGGATTTTTCCCTCCAATCGCAACCATCACCTGTTTCTCATCACTCAGGGTTGCAACAGAAGCCTTCACCATTCGGTTCATTATTGCAAGGCCAATCCCATGGCTTGGGAATGTCGGAGCAAAAGCCACATCTGCAGAGACGCGATCAACTGAATCAAGTGCCTGGAAAAGCATTGAAGCCACAACATCCAGGTCACTGCCGCTTCCTATACTTATGCACGGTATTCTTGATATGCGGCAGAGATCATCAGGTGCAATAACAGCAGCGTTCATTCCATATTTTCCCATGGCTATATTTTCAAGAAGCACGGGATCATCAACAAGATATAGTGGTTTGTCAGGAGAATAGTGCCTGTACCTAGTACCAGGTGTTATGGGAATATTTTTCCTTTCTGAGATATCAAGCGTTTCCGGAAGAATTATCCTGCCAAAGTATCGCTCAAGGAATTCCACACTATATGACCCGGGACGAAGAAGTACAGGGGATTTTCCACTCAAGTCCAGGATAGTCGACTCCAGTCCGTACCTGGTGTTTCCCGCATCGTAAATAAGATCAACCTTTCCATCAAGATAACGAGCTGCATCCAGTCCATTGACTATGCTTGGTTTTCCGGAAATATTGGCACTGGGTGCCGCTATGGGCACTCCGGACACTCTGATAAGTTCAAGTGCGAGACGGCAGTCTGGCATTCTCACAGCAACAAAATCAGAACCACCTGTTACTCTTCCCGGGATTGCAGAAGATTTCCTGAGAATGAGAGTCAGTGGACCGGGCCAAAGATACTTCAGCTTTTCGGCCAGGGATTCTGGAATATCAGCAGCGACTGCACTCAGCATTTCCATGGAGCATACATGTACAATGAGTGGGTTGTCGGAAGGTCTTCCCTTAGCCCTGTAAATTCCGCTACAGGCTTCTGTGTTCAGGGCATCCGCTCCAAGTCCGTAAACAGTTTCGGTAGGGAATACCACCAGTCCACCTCTCCTGATAATATCTGATCCGGCAGCAACGGATTCTGGTGATGGATCTGACTGATCAGCCTTTATAATTCTGGTAGGCACGGAACGTTATTGGGATTCCATTTATAACCGATGCCATGGAATCGACCAAACTGGAAAGTTTATCAAAATCGATAAAAATCCGGTAAATATTCAGTGTTTGATGTTCACTCGAACTGGCATCATCGGCCGGGAGACTATCATTGATCTACTCCAGTTAGGTTCGCATACCTCCTGACCCACCACATCGATCATATTAGATCACCCCTTTTGTTTTCTCTCATTTCATTTTTCACCTGTTTTCAGGCTTTCCGTCATATATTTACCTGAATTCGGCATCATTTAGATATCTCCTCCTAAATACTCTGGGTGCAATTTACTCGTTCTAATGGTGTGGCCTCACAGCCTTTTCAGTCAATGAATACGTTTTCAATGATCCTTCAACCGTCAGAAAAGCCACTTATCTTGCTTACCCAGGTAAAACCGACTTAGGTCACATGTGAAACAATTCAACATCTCCATCCTGTTCTGGAGTTAATCTTCCGTGGACTTCTGGATGAAACGCGTGACATTCACACGGATTCTACCGTTAATCTAACATAATGGTTGTAATATAATGACATAGTTATTTATCATTTCTTAGGGAAGATAGCCTAATCCCATTCTCCATGAAATTCATCCGTCCTTATGTTTAACCAGTTTCACAAATCTATTGAAGGATGATCTGTTAACATTCGGATCAGTGTTCAGTTTAATCGTTCACTGTTCCAGTGGAAAATTGAACACACTAACTTTTATCTTCCTTCAATAGGTCATTCAAATTTGATCCCTTATCAACTTTTATAGATATAGTTCCCACAATAATGATGTAAAGCCATGCAATCAGGGAGAAAAATCTTCCAAAAGAATAGCTTGCAAATTGTATATGTCCAGTTAGAACTTCGGGAGATATCGGAGGCAATGCAACAACACCGGAAAGTAGATAAACGGCAAGATTAAATACTGTAAAAAACACCGATGGCAAATACCAGATTCTCAACCCCAGTAAAAAAACCAATCCTATGACGATAAAGGCAGCCACTTCAATTTCCAGCCAGAACGTCACGTAGGGAAAAGAGGACGGAGAGGCATAAAGGTGTGCAGCAGCATTAAGAAGAGCAAAAGTCAGAATCGTAAATCTGAGGAACTTGATCTTTGAGTATCCACCGGTAAGGCTTTGCAAAAATTCATTCATGTTATTCCAGACATAATGCATTAATACAAAGGCATTTGCACTTATATATGAGGCAATACAGTCATGTATGGGTATTACAATTCACGTACTGAGATATTTTTCACATCGTGTGCTTTACCTTTTCACCGCAGGACATTCTGAAGAATTCATCTGTGGTTCCACATAGATCGTACAGTTCATGGATTTGTATTCTACCATCTTCCGGGCTTCTGAATATGGTCATCTGTTCAGATATTCTTTGAGTTTCTCCATGAATCTTATAACAACACTTCACCAGAATATAGAATATTATCCATTAACAGTTAGGACGTCCTGTGGATGATTCGATCAGTTTGATCAATTCCTCCCCAATCCCGGGATTCCTTTACACCTCCCTTTTTCCTTTCCCATCCATGATCACGAATCCTGTCCTTTAGCTCCTTCTTATCCGTAATCTCTTTCATTCCTTCTATAATGGTACTGCGAGACAGGTCAGTTGCTATAGATACAATTCCTATGCCCGCATAACCTATTGAAAGGCTCTCATTCCCTGCCCACAATCTCCTCGATTGTTCAATGAAGGTTTCTGCCGGGTTATTGTATTTTTCAGTTACTTCTCTGACCAACTCCTCTTGGCCTTTGATTCTGCTTATTACATGCATAATACTATGGTGGATAAATGGCCATGTAAATTACCTACAGTGCCACATGTGATCCAGCGTGTTTCTCAATGAAAATCTTCCTTTGTTCATTGGGATATATCTTAGTTCTGTAGGATCTATACAGGCCATTTATGTAACTGTATTGTGGTTTTTACACATAACGTCCGCTTTAATCCAAATGCTGAAGTCATTACTTTTCCCGATCACGAGAGTAAATAGGCGCAAGTTGATATTCAATCTGTGAAGCATCATCAACTACTTTTTGTTTAATTTTTGTGGCTTTCTATTTCTAAAATCATTTATAAAAGCTACAGCATAGAAGTAAGACCACACTCCGGCGAACAACAAGAACCAAAAACCCAGGAGCGCTGCTGCAAAACTGTTCCAGCATGGATGATACTTGAACTCATCCGATGTCTTATGGAAATGAATGAGAAGCTGTATAAATACGCCTGGCACAACTTCCAGAATTATTCTTTCCCTTTCAATTACACAATCATTCAGATGGGATTTAGTTTAGTTTATACAAATTCTTCTCTGATTTTCCAAAAAATTCAACAAATTTAATTAGGATAGTCGACCTTTATACCTGATTACCAATGGAAACCGACAAATACAGCATATTTCTGAAAATTAGTGAAAATCTTGGCGAATACGATGGGTCTGAACGCGTGACATTGATCCTGGAAGATGAGGAAATTGTACTGAACTCCGTTGATTTAGATATAAGAAAAATAGCGGTAAACGGGAAACCGGTAAAATACAGACTTAACTCCGAAAAGGAGGAGATAGTTCTGGAAGGAAGATATAATGGGAAAGTAGACATTGATGTCGAATTTCATGCAAAGATCGGGGAAAGCCTTATGGGTATGTATCAGGCAGGGAGCTCAGAACACAGGATGATAAGCACCCAGTTCGAATCAACTGGGGCAAGACGAGCATTTCCCTGTGTAGACAATCCTGGCTACAAGGCTGTTTTTGCGGTTACAATCACAATACCTGATGGGTATGAGGCAATTTCTAACATGCCTGTAGAATCTTCAGTAAATGAGGGCAAAAACATAAAAGTTACTTTCAGGCCAACACCGAGAATGTCCACCTATCTTCTCTATCTGGGTGTGGCAAAATTCACCAAGTACGCAAGAAAATTCCATGATATGGAGATAATCCTTGCCGGACCTGAAGGAACACTGGGCGATCCCGAAAGGCCAATAAAGTTTGCAGAAGAATCAGTGGGGTACTACGAGGATTATTTCGGGATAAAGTACGCATTGCCGAAGATGCATCTCATATCAGTTCCAGAGTTTGGGGCGGGCGCAATGGAGAACTGGGGAGCTATCACTTTCAGAGAAGTGCTCCTCCTGGTTAATGAAAATACAAGCACCATGGTAATGAGGAGAATCGGGGAGGTCATTGCACACGAAATAGCCCATCAGTGGTTCGGAGATCTTGTAACCATGAAATGGTGGAACGATCTATGGCTCAATGAGAGTTTTGCGACATTTATGGCATTCAAGGTAATGGATCACGAACATCGGGAATGGGACATGTGGGGAGATTTCCTGCTTTCAGAAACAACAGGCGCCATGATGGGTGACTCACTGGAACAGTCCCACCCAATAGATGCTGATGTAACGGATCCAAACTCCGTTGCCCAGATATTCGACGAGATCAGCTATGGGAAGGGCGCAAGCATTCTGAGAATGATTGAAGCATATGTGGGTAATGAAAATTTCAGGAAGGGCATATCAAGATATCTCAAGGAACATTCCTATGGAAACGCAAAGGGTTCGGATCTGTGGACTGCCATAGAAAAGGAATCGGGGATGGCAGTGACAAACATCATGGAGTCATGGATAAAGAGGAAAGGATACCCGGTCATAGAGGTTTCAGGTAAAGGAAACAGGATAAACATGAAACAGAAGCAGTTCAGGCTCGATGGAAAGACAACGGGAGAGATCTGGCCTGTTCCGGTTACTGTCACTGGGAAGGCGGGAAAAACGAGCCTTCTTATGGATTCTCAGGAGAAGGATGTGGAGATGGATGGTTTCATAAAACTTAATGCTGACCAGACCGGTTTCTACAGGGTTAATTACAGCGACGAACTTTTCGCAAACATAATGGCCAACAGGAACATGATTACCAAGTACGACAGATTTGGCATTATAAATGACCTCTTTGCAAACACACTTTCCGGAAACATATCACTTGCAAAATACGTTGAAAGGATTGGTGAGTTCTTCTCGGAAACTGAATATATTGTTGTGCAGGAGATTGCCTCAGAGCTGGGAAGCCTGAACAATCTCTTCCATGACAGGAAGGATCTCAGGGATACGTCCATAAAGTTCTATAAAAACCAGCTTAAAAGGCTGGGTGAAAAGAAGAATGGCGAAGACGGCAATGTCAGCATACTCAGGGGTTCAATATCATCATACCTTGCCATTCTGGACAGAGATTATGCAGAGGACATTTCAAAGGAGTTCAACAAGTTCGAGACCCTGGATCCGGACATGAGCGGTGCAGTTGCAATTGCATACGCAGTCTCGAATAATGATACTGATGGCATACTCAAAAGGTTCAGAGTCACAAAAGGTGATGAAAACAAGCTTAAACTTATTATGGCCATGGGACGCCTGACCGGAGAAAAGAATCTGGAAAAAGTTATGGATTTGATAAAATCTGGAGAAATCAAGAAGCAGGACAGCATAAGATTCTACGGATCAGTCATTGTGCCATGGGAAAACCGTTCCTTTACACTGGATCGCCTTGAGCAGATTGTCAATAGCCTGGATGAGATATTTGTAGGGACTGGATACACCAGTTCTTACCTGGAGGGTGCCATACCGCTTATTGGCATCAGGGACAGGCCAGGACTGGATTCGGTTCTTCCTAAAATAACAAGGAGCACAACGGAGAGAGGGATTAAGAAAGGAATGGAACTTCTTACGATATACAGAAAAATGCTGGAAAAGAACAAAAACTAATCTTCTCAATTTCTTTTTTATGCAATGTAGAGCAATATTTCAAGTCATACAAATCACTTTTTGTCATCCTTTCCTAACAATCCAGTGTTATAGTGTTAGACATAACTTTATGAACTATATCTCCATACTTTATTATGGGTAGACAACCGTCATTAGAGGTCAAGAGGCATCTAACTTCGACTGAATTAAGAAAACTTATAAAGGAAGAGCAGAAGAGAGGTAAGGTACTGCAGAGGCTCATTTTCATAAATGATCTGT
>JAJZOT010000087.1 GCA_021847855.1 Thermoplasmata archaeon
AGATGCAGACTCACAGGGTTTATGAACTGACCTGAACCTGGATGTGACATTGAAACTACTGCAAAGACCTTCATATTTCCTGCAGAATCAACAACCGCCTTCAGAGAATCAGACCCGGTAAATGCGTGGGCGATTATACCCCAACCGTTATTTTCCCTGACGTTTTCAGTAATAAGGTGATTTGTATTTGGAATATCAGCTATCTTCAGATCACAGATCACTTTTCCATACCTGGAAAGTTCTCTTATTATCTTCACCCCTGCAACCATGAGGAGAGGCCAGTTTATCTTAATGGCAAAAATCTCTCCGTGTAGTTCCTCTGCCAGTTCCAGCGATCTCTCAGGATCAGTTAAATCAATTGCAACTATGAGTCTGGAATTTTCAGTCATTGCGCTTTAATATCATGGAACGATAAAAAATATTGTAAATGATCATGAGACCATTTCAAGTCCCTCATCGTTTGAGTAAGGACTGAACATCTTTCCCAGATTTCTTGCCTGCGTCTTCCCTGAAATCATGTAAGGTGATTTCACCCCTGTGATCAGTACAAGCACCTTTATCTCATCGCCCATGTCTTCGTTCACATTGGCTCCCCAGATTATCCTGGCGTCATGATCTATCTTTTTCTGTATCTCACTCATGGCAGTCTCTGCCTCACTGACAGTCATGTTGGGACCTCCTATGACCCTTATGAGACAGTTCCTTGCCTCCGATATGTCAGCCTCAACAAGCGGAGATTTAATCGCATCGTTCACAGCCTGAAGAACCCTGTCCTGTCCCCCGTTTGAGGTACCAATGCCTATCATGGCCACACCGCCATCCTTCATTATTGTTTTTATATCTGCGTAATCGAGGTTGATTATCCCGGTTTTTGTTATGAGTTCAGTGATGCCCTTTATAGCCTCTGACAGAACGGAATCTGCATAGCCGAAAGCTTCTTCTATTGGTCTCTTCGGAACCTCTTTTAGAAGTTTGTCGTTTGGTATTGCTATGACTGTATCTGAATACTGCGAGACTTTCTCCAGTCCACGAAGTGCGTTTTCCATCCTTATACTGCCCTCAGCATTGAAGGGAAGCGTCACAATTGATATAACAAGCGATCCTGCATCCTTTGCACATTTTGCTATTATGGGAGCAGAACCTGTTCCTGTTCCGCCGCCAAGTCCACATGTCACAAATGTTATATCGTTCTTTGCAACCAGATTTTGTATTCTTGGAAGATCTTCCATTGCAGCCTCCTCACCTACAACGGGGGAAGCACCTGCTCCTCTCCCCCCAGTCCGCCTCTTTCCAATCAGAAGCTTTCCCTTTGAGGTAATGTTGTACAGATGGGCAGCATCTGTGTTTATGGCAACAAGATCTGCCCCCTCGATACCTATTCTTGACATTCTGCTGATTGTGTTTGAACCTCCACCGCCGCATCCAATAATTTTTATCCTGACTCTCAGTGCATCCGCGATTTCTGCTATCTCCCTATCCTCAGGTGAACTGTATTCCGTCATTACGTTAATGCTGCTGTTTTCATCTCTGTCATTATCCATCGCCGTTTTAAACAAAAGATCAATTTCGTCTCCCATATGTCTGATAAGATATCATTGCTAATATATATTCTTTTTCTATCGTAAAGTTAACATCTGAAAGGCTCGTTTTAAAAGATATGGGCAGATAAATGTAGTCTAACACAGTCCGACGCAGATATTTTTTATACACTTCTACCATAAATCGGCAATGATAAAAGATACATTAATCGAATGTGGAGCCATAAAAACAGGTGAATTCACGCTCACCTCTGGGAAGAAATCAAAGTATTATGTGGACATAAAGGAATCAGCCACTGACCCTGTTATTCTTGGAGAAATTTCCAGGGAGTTCGCACATCTTGTGAAATCCGAAATAATAGGTGGAATGGAACTTGGAGCAGTTCCCCTTACTGTTGCTACTGCCATTGAAACGGGAAAGAGATATGTAATAATAAGGAAGGAGAGAACCCATGGCACCAAGAAACTGATAATTGGAACATTCAAGCCAGGGCAGGTAATCGATCTTCTGGAAGATGTTGTTACCACCGGCGGTTCATTACTGAAGGCAGCACAGACACTTAGGGATGCAGGTGCCAGGGTTGACAGGGCGGTTTGTGTTGTGGACAGGGAAGAGGGTGCTTTAGAAATGCTCAGGGAAAATGGGATAGATCTTCTCTCCCTGGTAAAGGTTTCTGAAATACTCTGATCATGCCAGGATATCGTCAATCCTTCCAATTTCGATAGGAGTGGTATCTTCTCCAACCAGAACACCCTTGCTGTTGGCAACTATGGATGACCCCACGTAAAGATTTCCAAAATTTGCTGTTCCCGATTTGGCCGGAACCTTGAAGAAATTTGACAGAAAATCGATTTCATCATCTGATACTTCGGGGGTTGTAAGAAGACCCTTCTGAGTAAGAACCGCGGCACTTCCAACTGTTTTTATATCTCCAATTGTACCTTTTATGACCTCCACACCCAGTGTGTCGGATATTTTTTTAATAGCAGCTGCAGTAAAGCTCTTGTGAACCATTGCACCGTGGTCATTGGCAAGAATGTCATTCCCCACGGCATTCATCTTATCTTTAAGTGACAGAAAGTTTCTGTCCCCCACCGTAAGGGTTCTACCGTCATCGAAATCATTTTTTCCTATGATGATGCCGTTGGAGTTTAGAACCATCATTGTTCCTATAAGAGGGCTGTTGTTGATCAGCACTTTCCGAGTTTCAACTTTGAGTATGTCCAGAAAATCCTTTTCAACAAAGTCCTCGGCATTGAACGGAAGGAAAGCTATATCCTCCCATACCCTCGAATAAACCCCAATAAAATTACTTCTTAGGATTGATATCTTTTTAATCATAACTATGGCAAAATGACCTCTGTTGTGCCCTCCTGTAACTTTATTATCTTGAGCTGTAGAGATGATGGCACATGTGTTCTTCCCCTGGACCATACCAGTTCATTGACCCTGTTGTCAACCCATATCTTTTCTCTCGTCGTTTTGGCATGTTTTGCCACATGTTCAATGATTATCTGCATTGCAGTGTCTGCTCTTCTGTCCATCCTCACAAGTCTTGCCTTCCTCAGCGGGATTGTCATCATTATTTCACTGCTTACCTGATCTTGATTCTCAACCATGATATATCACCTAAAGTTTAAGTCCCCCTCTTCTCCAGTTTCTCCTTTTAGGGTTCTGTGTTACCTTCCTTGCGGTCTTTATCATTACCCATCCGGGAACCCTTCTGTTTTCCTTTACCTTTTTCATTAATCTGATCTTTCTGCCCAGTTCCTTATTTCTGCTCATTTGTTTCTCCTCTCTATCTTTGTTTCCCTTTTGTTTTCCTGGAATTTACCCAATATGTCTCTGATGTCCTTATCCGTGAGCAGCCTGTTTATCCTTCCCATTCCAGCAAGGGATACAAGCTGGTTTTCAACATTCTCTGCAAGATCCGGCCTTACAAGCCTTACGTTCGCAAGCCTTTCTCTTGCATCCGGTGCCAGGATCTGCCTCAATATCTGCTGCTTCCTGGCCCTTTCAGCTTCCTGCTGTGCCCTGGCCTCCTCCTCCCTGTTTCTCTGTGAGGAAAGATTGCCCTGCATCTCCTCTAATTTTCGTCTTCTTAACTCTTCTAGTTCATCATCACTGTCCATTTCATCTCACTTACAGGAATTTTTCAAAGGTTTTGTCTTTTTCGGATAGTGTGGTCAGTGTATCCTTTGAAACTTTATCAAGAAGAGAGTTGCCTTCCGGTGAAATGACCCGTCCTTCCTTTACTTTCTTCACCAGTCCGAGTTCTTCCAGTGTCTGGAGCATGTGCCTTACTATGGATCGGCTTCCCTTTGCCGGGTGGTATCTTTTGGAACCTCTGTCAACTCTTCCACCGTACTCTTCACTCAACTTGGATATCCCTATAGGTCCCATTATGAAAACCTTCCTCAAAGTTGATGCAAGTCTTGTATAATACCAGTCCGGCTGCTCCCATGCCTTCTCCTTATGTATTCCGGCCTTGGCAAATTCAACCCATTCTGGGATCTTTATCTTTTTGTTGCTCTTGAAGCCTTCTGCAAGATTTTTAAGCAGGACATCTGTTGGTACTTTTTTAACATCTACCATTTATCATCACGAGTGCAAGGTTTATTTATAAAGCATTTATAAGATTTATGCAACACCCGAAAATTCATTTCCATAAGATTCTCGAAAAAAATAATCTATACTGTGCCTCTTATGAGTCTTGCTGCCATGAGAAGACACGTCAGGTTAACTGTGCCATTTATGGTGTAAAACACCACGGGATGACCGATATAGGACCCAAAGATTTCATAGGTCCCGGCCATTGATATAACCACGGGGATCATGATGAGGATGATCGTAATTGCGAATAGCGAAGCCAGTCCTATGTTCCCTCCGAAAGAGTAAAAGTTAACCGTACCTGCACCATCCGGTATTTTCCTGTAAAGTCTCCTGATGTTGAACAGTGATGAGAAGATATATGCCGAAAGAAGATCGAATATTATTATGAAATATAGGTATAAAGGGGATCCTGAATAAAAAAGAAACACAACTGATATTGGTACGACAATGAAGATGAAAACTACCAGCCCTACAATATCCTTTGCGAATATAATTCTGCTCATCCTGATTGGAAGCGACTTCAGAACCTCGATGCCACTACCTTCTGAGATAATCATGACCAGTGAGTAGAATGATGAACATACAACCACCACTGAAACAAGTGAGTAATACACTGAGGTAAAGCCCATACCACGTATATCGCCATAAAAGAGTACTGATATCAGGGTGGGGAGGATGAAAAATACGGGTATGAAGAGGAGTATGAGATTCTGGGACTTCCTGAATATTGTCCTGAATTCCTTCATTATCAGGGACCTCTGGAATCCGTACCCCGGGAAATGGAACTGGCCTTCCTCATAACCATGTGAAAGCTGAGCAGAGGTTGTATTGAGGTTTTTATAAATCAGTGGACCAACCCTGGTGTAGAAAATATAGATAAGAAATCCGTAAACTGCAGTGGAAACTGCACCGTATATATACTGATACTGGTAATTGTAATGACCATATATGAGGTAAGGAATGTTTGCAAAGAAAACAAAATAGGATTCCATCCCTGTGAGAGAAGGTATTACGAAAGGGATATCCTTTGGAAGATACACACTGGTTTCGAAGAAGAGAAAAATGGCTATTACAAAGACTATCCTTGATATCCCCTTTAATGAGTTGGAAAGCGATCTCCTTCTCTCGTTGAAATGAGAGCCGATAAATACGGAAATTGTTGAACCGGCCAGGAAACCAAAAATTGTTATCAGGAATGCCCACAGGATCCCAAAAACTATACCGGTTATTGATCCATATTTGCTGTAAAACAGAATAAGAGGAGGTATGGTTACAAAAATTGAGGCGGAACCTGTGTATCTGAACCACGAACTCCATAAAACTCCGTATCCCGACCTTATTGGAAGCGGATTTAGAGGTTCCAGAAGATTGTTAGATTTGATTGTGTTGAAAAATATTAGAGAGCTGTAAATGCTGATCATCATCAGGTATACATAAAGCAGGAATGTCAGATTAGAGAGTCCCCTTAAAGATCCATCCGGCCCAAAATAGGGTTCAGACAGTATGGTTGAGAATATGATAAATGAAACAGAGCTCGCAACGTATGATATTTTTATGCTCTGCGACAGATATGATGTTGCCTTTTCCCCGCCTTTCCTGAATTTTGATGTAAACCTGTTTGAGTTCTTGATAGCAAGGTACCTCTGTTCAATCATGATCCTTTTTCCAATGAAAGACTTTGGATTGATCAGGAATGCTCACCTCAGAGTCCTTTTCAGGGTCTCGATTACAGGCCTCAGATCCTCATCCCCAGTGAGCTTCAGGAAAATATCCTCAAGATTGGAGTGCTTCTGACCCATTTCAGATCTCATATCTTCCATTGTTCCTTCGATGACTATTTTACCATTGAAAAGTATGGAGATTCTGTTGCACACTCCCTCTGCAACTTCAAGTATGTGTGTCGAAAATATAACTGTCTTTCCATGTGACGCAAAATCCTGGAGAAGATCCTTGAGAATTTTGGCAGATCTTGGATCCAGACCGTTCATTCCCTCGTCCAGAATAAGATAGTCAGGATCGTGAATTATGGCAGATATGATGGCAACCTTCTGCTTTGTTCCGAACGACAGCGAACCAATGAAATCGTCAATCTTGTCTGTTATTCCAAATGCTTCGGAAAGATTCCTGACCCTCCTTTCCATGACATCCCTCCCAATGCCTCGCACAGAGCATATAAATGAAAAATATTCAAGTGGTGTGAGAGATTCGTAAAGAGCTGGAGTTTCTGGAACGTAACCGACTATGGACTTGATTTTCTCACCATCCATCATCGGGTTGAGGTCCCCAAGTCTCACATATCCTGATGTCATCTCCAGAAGTGAACATATGACTCTCAGAAGTGTTGTTTTTCCAGAGCCATTTGGCCCCAGGATTCCATATATCTGCCCGGTGTCAATTGTTAAGTTCAGCCCATTCAGTGCATAATTGTCTGCATATTTTTTGTACAGATCCCTTATTATTATGGGGCCGGACATGGCAGTTTATTAGCAGAACAGTAAATATACTTTTACCATCACAACGCTTGAGACAGACACAAAAATGATTCTGGGGTAGAACCCTTAACCTTAGAGTTCTCCATTAATGGCATTGATTAAATTAGCGTTATATTGAAGAATATATGGAATAGATAACCAACAGTGAATGTTGCTGCAGCAGCCATCAGTGATAGAAACATTGCCTGAACTGATGTCCTGAGAATCTTCAATCCCATAGTAAGAGCTACTATCA
>JAJZOT010000088.1 GCA_021847855.1 Thermoplasmata archaeon
TAGATTATAATCACTGCTTGGCATGTCAAAAAATGGACCATGAAATGATAATACCAATGATCACTCCGTTCAGGAATAACCAGATAGACAGGGAAGGATTGCTGGCCTTCATTAGCTATGCTGAAAAAAATAGATTTGACGGCATCTTTGCAGCCAGTTCAACTGGGGGATTTGCTTCCCTTTCATTTGATCAGCACAGGGAATTCCTGAGGTGGGTAATGGAACTGAGTCACAGAATAACCCTGTTTGCTGGAGTGACGAGAAGCAGCCTGGACGAGACAATACGCATGACAAAAGCCGCGGTTGACCTTGGTTATGAGAAAATAGTTGCAATCAACCCCTTCTATCATAAATACTCACAGGAATCCATAATCAGATTCTATGATGAAGTGCTCGGGAATTGCGACCATGAAGTTTACGCATACAACAATCCCTCACTGAGCGGAAACGAGATTCTTCCTGAAACCATAGGGAAGATCAGGGAAAGGCACGACAACCTTGCAGGACTTAAGGACAGCGGGAACAACATGCAGCGCTTCAAGGAGTTCATGAAGATACCTGGAATTAAGATATATCAGGGTAAAGATGCTCTTCTCTATGAATCATTAAAGTTGGGGGCGATTGGAGGCGTTTGCTCCTCAGCCAATTTCTGCCTTAACACACTCCGCCTGGCAAAGAATTCTCCTGATTCTACGTCTATAGCTGAAAGAACGGCCAAACTGATGGATCTCTTGGGCAGGTATGAAACTCCTTCAATACAGAACTATCTCTTCAGGACTCAGATACTTGGAGAAAAGAATCCAAGGAATTACGTGAACAAGCCGTTCGGAGACGTTATCCATCCTCCGACCAATGAACTTCTAGAGTCACTGCTCGTATTACCCTGACGCACATGGCGCGGCGTGGGTGACGTAGTTCACCTTCATCTGGGTTTAGATTTCAAGCTTTAATGGGCATTCTATTTTTCATCTCTAATGGTCTGGAAAGAGGTGCAGGCGAACCTGTAAAGTGTTTTTATCGCAAATGAAGTTTATTTACCAAAGATAGATAGGGAAGGAGTGGAAGACGGCGAAAAGCACGGGGGCGATATCTGGAGTTTTTCCAGAAGTTCAGGAATACCTCAAGAGGATGTTGTCGATCTCAGCTCAAACGCCAATGATTTTTATTATCCAAAAATTAATTTCGATAGCGCATCGTCGTCCATTAGATATTACCCGGAGGTCGATCTTTCTGAGTTCAAAGAGAAATTGTCAAAACTCTGCCGAGTCAGCAAGGATAATGTTTTCCTGACTGCTGGGCTGACTGACTTCATATATCAGCACATGAATGGGGAATCAGGCAGGACGGCAATAGTCCTGACTCCTTCTTACGGGGAATTTAAAAAATCCGGGATCGCTTCCCGTGTCAATACGGTAAGCATTCCTGCAAGAATTGTTTACAACAACCCTAAAATATTGAGGAATTACAGATTTTCTACCTTAGTGATATCGAGACCTGAACCTCCAACTGGAAGTTTTACAGACTTCGATCAAATAGAGAGTTTGCTGAATATAGCGGATGAAGCAGGAGCCTCGACCGTCATCGATGAGGCATTTATAGATTTTGTATTGCACTATGATCGGGCTGAGGCAAAAAGAATGCTCGACAACCATTGTTCAGTATACCTTGGCAGGTCCCTGACAAAAGTGTTGCCATTCCCGGGACTCAGAATCGGTTATGTCCTAGCTTCTAGGGAATCCATAGAAATCCTAGAATCAGACGGAAGGCCATGGAGGGTTGGTGAATTTGACCTGAACGTGTTGAAGCAGGTTGATCTCTCATTTATCGATGATCTGCCGGGTAAGGTGAAGACGGAAAGACAATATCTTATCAGAAAGATGGAAGAACTTGGATACCTGGTTGTCGGAGATCCAGCGGCCAACTTCATCACTTTCAAAACACCCTCTGGTGTAGATTGCAAGGATCTCAGTCATTTCCTGGCGGAACATGGAATCATGATCAGGTGCCTAGGAAGCTTTGGATCCTTTGATGAATCATACATCAGGGTTGCGGTAAAGAGAAGGGAGTTTCTTGACAGATTCATGGAAGCGGTGAGGTCATTTAAACATGACGGGTAGGCTTATACAGGTTGTTGGAACATCATCGGGTGCGGGAAAAACGACAATGGTGCTTGCCCTGTGCAGGCACTTCAACAATCGTGGGTTGAAAGTTACGCCATTCAAAGCCGTGAACATGTCGTTGAACTCAATTTCTCTGCGCGACGGCTCAGAGATATCAAGGGCGCAATGGTTACAGGCACTGGGTGCTCGGATTTATCCAAAAAGAGAAATAAACCCCATACTTTTGAAGCCCCAGGGAGACGGATCACAGGTAATTTCGGAAGGAAGACCTGTTGGGAAGATGACCATAGACGAATATTATGGGTGGATGAAAAGTAAGGGAAGGGATATCGTATTGAAATCACTTAGCTACCTTCTCGAAAACTATGATCTAGTGGTTGCAGAGGGAGCCGGTTCACCTGCGGAGATAAACATGGAAGACAGGGATCTCGCAAACACTTTCATTGCAAGACAGGGTAAATTCCCTGTTATCATCATCGGAGATATTGATAGGGGAGGAGTATTCGCTTCACTTTATGGAACATACAGCCTAATGCCAGACCGGGATCTTGTGAAACTATTCATTATAAACAGGATGAGAGGAACGTTCTCTCTTCTGAATCCGGGCATAGAAAAGCTGGAAAGGTTGACGGGCGTCAGAACTGCAGGGGTAATACCATTTATCGAAAATATAAACTTGCCAGGAGAAGACTCACTTGATTACCCGATCCAAAGATCACCAAGAGCCAGGGTTGCGGTCATAAGGTATCCGTACATGGAAAATTACAGCGATCTTGACCTTTTGATTATGACTGGGGACATTACCTACGTTGACAAAAGTAATGCAGAGGTAATAGATGAATCAAGCCTGATAATAATGCCAGGATCCAAGATTGTTGGGTCGGATCTTGATTATGTCATTGATTCCGGCATAGCGGCGAGAATATCTTCTGCCCTGGCCAGAGGAGCCAGGGTTCTAGGGATATGTGGAGGTTACCAGATGCTTGGAAAGAAAATTTCTGATCCCAATGGAGTCCAGATAGGAAGCACCAGGAATGGCCTGGGGTTGCTGGATATAGACGTAATTTACCGTGAGGAAAAGACAACCAGAGAAGTAACGTATAGAGTTGCTCGTGACATAATTCCAGAAGGAAAGGCGCGAAACGGTTATGAGATTCACTATGGGATAATAAGCAGAAACGGAGAGAGACCTTTGCTTCTTACAGAACTGGGAGATGAGGGATCGGTGTCGCGGGATGGAAAAGTTATGGGTACAAACATTCATGGGATTCTTGAAAACGTAGAGTTCTTACGATATCTGATCGGGCCGATAGACTTGAAGGTTTCCTACGAGGAACTAGTCGATTCAAACATTGAAAGAATGACCAATATTTTTATTGATAACATGGATATTAGAGAGATAGAGAAACTCGCGGGAATGAATAACCAAAACTGAATGCGATTCCTGTATGGGTGTTTCGGCGGCTGATGGCTGGAGCAAATAGAGATATGGAAATGAAGGGGTTTGGCCTCGATGATGTGTTGATCAGACCTGGTTGCGACAGGAACCTGGAAAATTTATGTTTACACGCTGATAGAGGGAATGCTCTCCACGGATTTTGCGATGAAGGCGTGAAGCACAGATTGTTTGTTCCCATGAAAAGTACCACCAGATGGGTTATTATCAATAAGTGCGATGTGCCAGACGAACCAATTTCTTCAGAGTTCACTTCTTTTAAACCGGAAATTAATAGGGAGGGTTGTAAGTGATCATTCCCTCCATTCTTGCTGAGCTCATAATACTGATAGGTGCAGTGATCATCGATGTGATATTTGGTGAACCAAAGGAATATTTGCACCCTGTTGCACTTGTCGGGAAATTATCTTCTAGAACCGAAAAGTCGTTTATGAAACTTGGCAACAAGGTCCTTGCCGGGTTTGTTTTCCTTGTCGTAATCATTCTTGTCTTTACAGTTCCTCTATTCATTGTTTTGAAAATAGTATCCTCTGTCCAGTTCCTCTATTTCATCGTGGCTATGATAGCGTTCAAGACCACATTTTCGATCACTTCCATGGGAGATCATGTTAAGCCCATAGTAAGAGCGCTGGAAACAAATGATATTGAAACTGCACGGACAAAACTCTCTCTCATTGTCAGGAGGGAAACAAAGGACATGGATGCTACGCACGTATGCTCTGCAACAATAGAAACGATTTCAGAAGGTTTCGTTGACGGTTTTCTTACTCCTATGATGTTTTTTGCGCTTTTTGGAATTATCGGAGCCTTTTTTGCAAGAATCGTAAACACCATGGATTCCATGATAGGATACAGGAACCGCCAGTACTTCGAGTTCGGCAGATGGACTGCGATAGCCGATACCCTGATAAACTACATACCTGCCAGGGTATCCGCTGCAATCATCTCTTTCAGTTCTGAGCTTCTAAACTACAGGGTGCAGAGTGTTCCACTGAGGGAAGTTCGGGTACTTACGGAAAGCACCAATGCCGGCTGGCCAATGGGATCAATTGCCACGTCCCTGAACATAAAGCTAGAGAAATATGGACATTACGTACTGAACGAGAATGGTTTTGAACCCAGCGTTGGCGATATAAAGCGCACTATGAACATTTATTATACATCTGTCTATCTTTCATTCCTGATTTTCATTTTGCCGATCATGATAATAGTATTCCTGCTCGAGGTTGTATGGTGAACGAACTAATATCTGGAAATGAAACCGTCAGGAGTGAGATAATTGCGGCTCGCGAAAGCATAGTATTCCTCCTTCTGGCTGGAACGTCAAATGTGTCACTCAACCCCGGGATATCTGCAGCAGGCGCTACTCCGGAACTCACTCGATTGACACCAGTCGTTGACTCGGAGATTATCTTTTCCGGAAATTGCCTCAGCCTCGACGTACCTCCCATGACCCCGGAAGGAATACCTACCCCCGCCATTGTTACAAAGGCATGTCTAGATGGAATCGCTGTGAAAGTTATTGTGGTCGACGCAGGACTCGCTGCGACCCCTCAAGTACCGTTCATATCCGGAAATCTCGGAGCGTCGCTTGACCCATCAGTTGAAAGGGCACTGCCAGAATTTCAGAGAGCTCTTGATTTCGGGAAATACGTTGGATCACTTATCTCAGGATACAAAGTTGTCTTCATGGGCGAAAGTGTGCCTGGTGGAACCACAACTGCACAGGCAGTCATGAAATGTGTCGGAAACAATTTTAACACAAGCAGCAGTTTACCCAGTGATCCTGACATGGAGAAGCTTCGATTGATCAAGAAAGCGCAGAAAAGGCTTGGAAATACTGAACTTAAAACAGATCAATGCATTGCAGAGTACGGAGATTATATGATGCCCGTTGCACTGGGAATAAGCAGTTCATTGCAGGAAAGCACTCTGGTATACTGTGGCGGCACACAGATGGCAAATGTTTTCAGCCTAGACAGGAAAGTCAACAAACCGACAGCGAAACGTTATGTTGCCACAACAAAATGGGTGATGGATCATCGTCCCGAAACCTTGAAAAAACTTGTCGGAAATGAAAACCTTATAATCTCAAACATAGACTTCAGCACAATGCCACAACAGGGACTGAGAGAATATGAAAATGGGCATGTACGGGAAGGTGCAGGCATGGGGGGAGCTTTTGCCCTTTATAGCATCTTGAATGGAGACATGAAGGCGCTGTACAACGACATATCAAGTCTTTATGAGAGACTCAGTTCATAAAATCAATTCAGGCTTGAATTCACCTTTCTCAAGTAGGCAACCGGATCATCAGAATTATAGATGGATCTCCCTATTATAATGAAGTCTGCACCGTGCCTGATGGCCTCGGAAGGTGTTCCTCCCTGAGCTCCGATGCCCGGAGAGATTATACATCTCTTTCCTGCTAGCGCCTTGATGTGATCAAGCATCTGCAGATTATTTCCCGGTGCAACAAAACCATAAACACCGCATTCTTTGGACATTTCTATCATCTCATCGGTGTGCAGGTCCATGAAATCCCTTGATCCACTGTTGCTCATTGATACGACTGAAAACACCTTCATTTCTCCTGATTCCCTTACCAGAGAATCCATTGAATCCCTGCCAGTGAATTGATGTGATATGATTCCCCAAGCACCGTTTTCCCTAGCTTTTCTTGCAATCAACGCGTTTGTATTTGGTACATCCGCTATCTTGAAATCGCATATCACCGGAGAGAATTCGGACAGTTTCCTCACGATGCCTATTCCCCCACTCATGACCAGCGGCCAGTTGACCTTTATGTAGGCAACTTCATCCTTTATCTGATCGGCCATTCGAATCGCTTCCAAGGAGTCAAAAACATCAAGGGCGGCAATAACTCTTTTCGCTGCCGGCATATAATCAACGATTTCTCTTGAATATATAATAATTTGTCAAGTGTATAAAAAATCTGCAGGATAGAGCTTCAGGAGACTATGTCTATCTCCTGCTCCTGCTCATCACCGGCAAGAAGTTTTCTGAGCTGTTTTGCATCAGCTCGATTGGCTAGCATGTACGGGGATTTGACTCCCGTAAGCAAAACAAGCACCCTTATCTTCTTGTTATAGAATCGTTCCACGCTCGCTCCCCATATTATTTTTGCATTTGGGTTAATGCGCTTTTGAACTTCGTTTGTTGCGCTTTCTGCTTCGCTAACCGTCATGTCATATCCGCCTATGATGCGTACTATGCAATTCCTAGCATCGCTTATGTCTGCTTCCAC
>JAJZOT010000089.1 GCA_021847855.1 Thermoplasmata archaeon
ATGGCATAGCCCCGATAGTGTAGCGGCCTATCATACAGGCCTGTCGAGCCTGTGACACGGGTTCAAATCCCGTTCGGGGCGTCATAATAAAATTCCATATCCCTACTCTGAATATTACCTAGTTTCAAGACTGCAGTTATATACTCAGGGAGGTCATTTTTTTGACCCTAACGGAGCTGCCAAAGAGTAATTAAAATTGAACGAACGTGACCTTTCGATATCCGCGATTAACCAATGCAAGCTTGCGTTTGACGACGTGAACGCAGCGGCACCGGCATAGGTATAAAAGTTTAATGGATGTATGTGGAAATCTTCTTTAATTCAATGTAAGTTTAAGCTTAAACTGTCGCTGCTTTTATATATACTATTATCAGAATAAATAGGAGATTACAACATTTGATATACGCACATGTTCGTTTATTAGGTGAAATTTTATTTCTAATTCTTTGAAGAAATGCCCATGCATATCTAATTATCTTGATAAATAACCTGATGGGTCGTGGGATACTAATATTACCACGTAATTCTATTTTTGTAGATTTCAGAGTTATTCGTTTAAAATTTATCAGGATTGTCTCTATATTCCTTTGATACTGTAAATAAAAGATTGAAACCTGCTAAAAATTTGTCTAATGCTTGGTTCATCATGGAATTTATAAAGACATATTCTGTTTCGTTTGTCGCGGTAAGGTATGTAGTTAAAAGTGGGAACTTGTGCTGTGCCCAGAACCATTCCATCATTAATAGGAAATAGCCAATGAATACGGAATGAAATCCTACTGAATTGATCACTGAACTTCTGTATTTTTCGTCAAGGAGTTTATTTTTACTTATATTGAGTAATCGAGTGTTTTTTCCCCTGTTTTTAGAACCTATTTGAAAATGGGAAAACCCAGCGCCTTCGTTTAACAAATCGTTCTTTATCTCCTTAATATATATGTTAAACAAGATTTCATCGCTGTAGATCCTACCTAGCCGTTCTATACCATCTTTTGATATTTTAGGCATAGTTTTTTCACCTATTGACCTATGAAGTAGCAATGTTGATTCTACCGCTGTAAATCCGTAAATTCCGCCAATATAGAATGATGTAAGTAAAGCAAAGCGATCCATCTGCTTAAAGGTTGCATTATTGTCTACATTAATGAAAGTATTTCTAAAAAGAACCCTTGTCATTTCAGAATAAGATACCGGTGATTTCTTAAATTTTTCAAATACAATTCTTAGAGTTTCAAATAACGTTGTTTCATCACCTTTGAGTTTTAGGATAAAATTAGATACCCCTGGCTCTCTCATTGTTCCCGTTCCCATAGGTTCTGTTCCGAATTTTTTCATGATGTTGTTTATGTTTTCAACTGTATCATCACTTTTTGCAAGATACGCCTTCATAATGTCAGCATTTATGTCTACTTTCAATTTAAGAGTGAATTCTTCATTAGTCTTAGGCAAATTTATATCATTTATTCCAACTTCTATTAGGAATTCCTCTACAGTTTTTTTCCCATACGATTCCCATTCTCCAAATATCTTTAATGCGGAATGCAACACGCAAGCCTTGAGTATATCGCTAAAGTCAAAAACGTTAGATATTGCCGCCCCAGAAAAAAGTATACCCTGCTGTACATAATTTAAGAACACATAGTCATTTTTGCTCAGTGATATAGGGACTTTCTTGTCGTTCATAATTCGTATATGTGAGGTGTCAATATAAACATATAGTATATATCATATATCAGTAGTGTCAGTGTTGATAAGCAATGCTTTAATACTATGTGTATATACATATTGTATGGCTCAGTTAGACATATACATCAAAGATGAAGATAAGATTAAACTGATCAGAAAAGCCAGCAGAATGAATATTTCCGTATCAAAATTAATGGTAGGGGCAGCTCTGAAATGCGATGAGATCGTATTGGAGGACGTTAAAGATGACACCGAATAACTATAGATATGCCGAACCAAAGCTCCTTTTTGAGCTCTGGAAAGAACTAACCGGAGAGGACCTTTTGACCGACTTACCGAATAGAGAAGAATCTAACAGATCTCGTAGCGAAGACATTAACAATAGTGGCTTGGAGAAATTAGTTTCGGAAAGGAAGGGAGAGAACCGATGAAATGATGAATAATGCTTTAGGGGGGAAGGAACCCCCCCACAAAACGTTGACTAAATCACATAACCAGAATAGGAATAAAACCCTATCTTTATTTGGGGCAGGCATCAAAGATTCCTTTTTAGACACCTCACCATTAGCCTCAAAATATATCACGCAACAGGGGATGGCAGTTGAATACGCAAAAATGGGATTTGATATTTTTCCCTGCGATTTGAATAAGGCCCCTATTGTTGATTATTCTCTTGGTTTTGTGCATGGGCATAAGGACGCTACAACGGACCTAAGGCTGATCGCAAGGACATGGTACAAGTATCCTAATGCAGCAATTGGATTTGCGCCTCCACCTGATGTGGTGGTTTTTGATTGCGATGTAGAGAAGGATAGTCAGAAAAGGCCGATTCTCAAAGATGGAAAGCCTAAGCTTAAAGGACTTGAATCACTAAAAGACCTTGCCGATAAGGTCAATTTAAGTGATGATGACTTTGACACGTTCACGACTAAAACACAATCCGGAGGGTTTCAAATATTCTACAATATGCCCCCCGGTATCCCTTCGTTTTGTCATACTCATGCAATGGAAGGCCTTGATCTGAAAGGTTATGGCGGATACGTAATTTTGCCAAATTCCCAGGGTCAGTATGGCAGGTATGAATTTCGGAATCTTACTAAAATAAGGCCTATTCCGGAGGCCTTGCTGAAGTGGATCCTGCAATTCAGGGAAACAAAGAATGAGGTCAGGAGACTATCCACTGTCAAAAGCGAGGTGGACCGTGATGCATTCGTCAGGATAATAGAGCCCTATTGGGCAAAGGGAGACGGAAGAAGAAACGAACTGACACTCGCCATCGCAGGTGCCCTAGCTAGATCAGGGGGTACCTCGGGCGATGCAATGTTTATCATCTCAGAGCTTGCAAGATTGACGGGCAAAGGAAGGGATCACATCGCAGGGTCAAAGTATGCTTTCAACAGGGAAGGAGCGGTCAAGGGATGGAGATCTTTGGAGCAGCTGATGGAGGAGATTGATGATAATTAAAGGAAAGGCAAAGAAGGACAGTAGAGCGTTGAAGAACGCAATTAAGGGAAGATACGAACCACACTTCCCGGGCCCGATTCATGTGGTTGGCACTTTAGTAATTCGTTACAGATTCAGAACAATTCCAGAGATCGGCACAGACAAGGAACCCATATACTACTTTAACGGACAGATATATGAACGCGCAGAGGAACTCATAAAGTCTGAATCACACAGGGAATACATTGATCAGTGGGAATCAATGTTACAAATATCCAATGATGAAGGGTTGAATGCAAGGCTGAAAAATGCCCTTAACAATGGACCGAGCACAAGCCAGATCCAGGAAGTACTTTCAATGATACGCAGGACCACATTTACAGAGGACGAGATGAACCCGTCAAGCCACATACCCTTTAAAAACGGGCTACTGAATATTAAAGAATGGAGAATGGAACCTTTTACACCTGACCTTTTTTTCACATATCAGGTCGATGCTAACCTCTTGGACAGATACTTAACCCTCGAGGACATTCCAAAGTTTTCCTACCTCCTTAAGACTGCATTTTTTCCAAAGGACATTCCTATGGTACTGTCATATTTCGCTTACTCCTTTTATCCCGATCTTCCAGTGCACAAGGTGCTGTTTGTCCTTGGAAGGCAAAGAATAGGGAAAGGAACCAGTGTGAGAGTTATTCAAGGTCTTATGCCAAAGGGTTCCGGATCAATATCACTGGCCCGATTATTGACGTCAGAGAGATTTCCTTTCACTGGTATAGATGGCAAGAACTTATTAATTGACAGCGAAACAAAACGGAAATTCAGGCGCGGGACAGTATTGGAATGGTCCGCGTTCTGCAATTTATTCGGTAAAGACGTGCTATCGGTTGAACCCAAGGGACATGAGGCCCATGATTACGTGAGCAAGGCCAAAGGGATTTTCTTAGGAAATCTGCCGTTTGTTCCCGTGGATAGTCCTCCGGCCATATCCAGAATACTGCTTGTTGTCACAAGGGATGAAGCGCCAAGAAAAGTTATTCCAGATCTGGACAAAAGGATCCTGAACACTGAAAGGGACCTTATAGCTACTTTGCTAATGCAGATATTATTTAGGTTGATTGGGCGAAATTTTGTATTTCCCAACAAGCTATCTGACGACGAGACGGCTCAGATACTTGACAAACTTGCGGATCCTGTAGAAAATTTCATAGAAGAAGAAGCTGATAACGACGAGGGAAGCGTTACTTCAGTTGAAATCGCTTACGCAAGATTCAGGGAGTGGTGCAACACAAAGGGAATCCCGGAAATTACCAGGCAGACATTTGTTAAGAAATTTGGTCATGAGTTTCAGAAAAAGCGTATTGGCCCACGCGGGCGACAAGAATATGTATTCACAAACTGCCGGTTATCGGTGGATGACCTCGAAGTTAATGAAAAAAATATTGAACAGGTTGGATACGGGTTTAACTACGGAGAAACCCCTAAATTAACGGCTTTTGAAGATGGCATAGCCCGTATCCAACATGAGTACTATAACCCTTCACATGTAGATGAAAAAAATATAGAATATAATAAAAAAGATAGCGTGCAAAAGATGGATACCAATCTCCTATCTTCCGGGAGCCTTGAGAAACTACATCCGCCGACCACTAAACCCGTATCCAACTTTCAATGCAATTTTGTGAGATCAATTTCCGAAAACGGAAAGGAAAAGAAACCTGAACCAGTATTAATCACTGTCCAACATGAAAATTCCAAAACTTATCGATATATTGCCATGAAAGATTTCAATATGTACGGTCATGAATACAAGGCCGGAATTGAGTTTGAGCATCTTCAACTACTTGAAGAGTACGTAAAAATTGGCACCCTGAAGATCATTGTAAACGAAAAGCATTCTTCAAATTGTAATGATCCTGATATAAAATCTATCACAGAGGCGCAGGCGAAAGAGTTTATTGAAACGCTTTTGAATAAAGAATTTTACATTATTCCGCGTGACTCAGGGCTAACATTTGATAAAAAGGAATTCAAAATTGCAGTTGTGCAGCCACACTCCCCTCAGAAAAGAGAAGAATTGTTCGAGATAATGTCATCTAAAGGATTTAAAAAAGCGAATACCGGCACATTAGGCCCTTTATTCTTTAAAATGCAGCTTAGGAGTGATAAACATGAACAATGAAACCGTGAATTCTTCAATCATTGTCCACAAGTTTTTAAAGGACGGCACAGGAGCTGCCTTAAGCTCCAGGAAAGGAAGTGATAGAATGAGTGATATAAAGAGAAACATAAGAGTATTCGGGAGCTTAAAGAGCCTCGTTCCCGAACGCGTAAGAAAAAGGCTCATTGCAACTGGGATAAATACAACAAAGAGGGTTTCGCTTGACAGGTAAGGAGATTGATCTGCTGTTGACATCCCTTGAAAGAGTTACTCAGCTTCGTAAAGACATTGGAAAGATACAGGAGATACTCAAAACGGAGGATACCATTTCATATTCTTTATATGACCTTACATCAGAAATTATACAAGGTATTCTCAGCGACTATACCCCGGAAGTTATCGACTCTTTTATTGCTGCAATAAGGTCAGGAAAAATTGTGGTAGACGGTTTATCGGAGGACCACGATTCTCTTTAGATATTGCGGAGGTAATAAAGAATGGAAAGTATTAAATCGGGAGAAATAAGGAAAGCAGTTGTTTGCGTTCTGCAAGATATCATGAACAACCAGATGGCAGTAATAGACATCGAACCTGTCAACGGGGAACCTTACTGCGAGTTGTGTAAATCTTATCAGTGTGTGCATGTGAAATACGCCTCCGCATTAAAAGAAGTTAAAGCGGAGCAGGAAAGAATGCTGAAAAGAATTTGCAAGGGGTGTAATAACTATGTTTTGGAAGATGGTATCTATTGCGATCAGTGTGGGGAAAAGCTGGAGGCAAAGAATGAAAGTGATTAGCAATGGAAGGAAAAACACTATGAGAGAATCAGGCAGCATGATCTCATTTTGTTTGATTAATATATCTACGAATGTGAAAACCGAGGTTTAAAAATGATTGCGGAAAAAAAGAAGCCGGCACTGGACGATTTCATTCAAAAACCTCTTACCATCAGAACACAAAAATTCGTGAAGCTATGTGAATTCTACACGATGATAACAGGGGAAGAACCTGAATCAGGATACTATGTTTATGACTTTATTCAGGAACATACTATGCCCTTTGATTTGAGGCACTTTAAGCTACTTTCTCAGTCACAGATTCTCGCAGCCTTTTGGAAATGGCAGAGGATAACTAAAAACGTTGGCTGAACTAGATATAATTTTCAACATCCATGTTTTGTTTGTAATACATTTCGATTACGTATTAATACGTCTTCTGTATTATAACCTGTGCGATATAGGCCAGTTGGCCAAACGGGATGGCAAAGGGGAGGGTTCTCCTCTAACCATTCAAGTAATTTTGTTTTTATGGGAATATCTTTATTCCGTATCCATCATAGGAACCAGTAACAGATTTGTCGAACCTGTTTGAAATAATTTCGAATTGCATGTTCCAGACATTCTTCTTTTGCGGACTCTGTTTAACCATGTATTTTCTCCGGAACAATAAGCGACATGCGTGCAGGTATCCTTAATGCCATAAAAACGGTGTTTCCCGGTATTCCGGTAAGAATATGTTT
>JAJZOT010000090.1 GCA_021847855.1 Thermoplasmata archaeon
GCAGGAAGACCATTCAGAAGAGTAGCGTATGCCGGGATGCAAAATTCCATGGGCTGGGAGAAAGAGCGGCAAACTTCAACGTAAAAGGCGATCGGTTTAGATTCTGGAACCACGATGCCAACGGCAGCTATGGTACCGGTGCCGATCCGCTTTACATCTCGTTGCCAGTATATATTTCCACCTCTCTCAACGGAGGATATATCCTGATCTACGACAACCCCTCCGATGGCTATGTCGATATCTGCAAGGGCCAGGAAACCACTGTTGAGATAATGTTCGAACAGGGCGGTTTTGAATTTTATTTCAAACAGGGGGAATCAAGGGATCTGGTAAGCTCAATTGGCAAACTCACAGGAATGCCACATATGCCGCCAAAGTGGGCATTAGGCTTCCACCAGTCAAAATACAGTTACATGACCCAGGCAGAAGTTGAAGAACTTGCAGAAAGCTTCAGAAAGAATGATATCCCTGTTTCCGCAATTCACCTTGACATAGATTATATGAATGAGTTCAGGGTGTTCACCGTGAATTCAGAGCGCTTCCCGGATATGAGAAAACTGTCCGATAAGCTTGGAGAATACGAAATAAAGCTGGTTGGCATTCTTGACCCTGGCGTGAAGTGGGATACGCACTATCAGGTGTACAAACACGGATTGGAGAGAGGGTCATTTGTCAACTATCCGGACGATTCAACCCTTTACGCACCGGTATGGCCTGGATTTGTGGCCTATCCGGATTTCACGTCCAGCCAGGTCAGGGAATGGTGGGGTTCTTATTACACGTTCTTCAAGGAAAACGGTTTCTCCGGAGTCTGGCACGACATGAATGAACCTTCCGCTTTTACATTATGGGGAGACAACAGCCTTCCCAAGGTAGCACTGCATAAAAGCGGGAATCACGGCCTCCTGCACAACCTTTATTCATATTTCATGGCAGAGGCGGGTCATGAAGCTATGGTGAAAATAAATCCGGACGAGAGGCCATTTCTTCTTTCAAGATCAGGCTGGCTAGGCTCACAGAAATACGCGTGGGTCTGGACCGGCGACATAGAAACTTCATGGCAGGCATTAAAACAGACGATACCATCAATCCTTAACCTCAGTATGTCCGGAATGCCTCTCTGCGGTGTGGATACAGGAGGCTTCAGCGGTTCGCCATCTGACGAGCTCTTTGTGAGATGGCTGCAGATGAGTTCTTTCCTTCCGTTCTTCAGGGTGCATTACGCAAAAGGGACCAGGAAGAGAGAACCATGGGAATTTGGAGATAGCAATCTCAAAATCATCAGGGATTTCATAAAGCAGAGATATACACTTATTCCATATTACTACACTCTCGCAAAAGAGGCTGCACTGAACGGCATTCCGATAATAAGGCCGATTATCTGGGCAGATTCCGGATGTTCTGATTCAGAAAACACCTCTTTCATGGTCGGCGACGACATTATCGTCTTTCCTGTACTTGAGGAGGGAGTGGATTCAATCAGTATACACCTTCCAGCAGGAGAATGGTACGATCTGAGACATGATACCCTGTTCGATGGAGGAATGAAAAATGTTAAAGTTTCAATTGATAGCATCCCGGTTTTTGTGCGTGGCGGGGCAATAATACCAATGGAGAAAAATAACAGCCTGGAAATTCATGTATATTCCGGAGAAGCCCTTAGGGGAGAAATATACCTGGATGACGGGAAGCCGGATGGGGAGTATCTGTTTATCAATTTAACCGGGACCTCTTCCGGGAACGATTCAACTGAAATAAATATAAAATATTCCGGTTCAACAGCCTTGCTGGGAAAAAGCATGGATTTTGTTGTTCACGGCAAGAAGTTCCATGGATATGAAATGGACGGAGTGAGACAGGTATCAACGGACACTGTACTATCTGTAACCCCCGGAACAAAAAAATTAAGACTGCATTAATGCCTTGTCGTCTCACGCTGACTGATCAAAATCTGCAGTTTTTGCAATGAATGCGAATCCATCTTCTTCAATTCTCAACATGTCTCCATCTACCCTTCCCCTGTGGGAGTAAAGGAGTTCGCCACGGAATGATATGTCAACCTTATCCACGGCAAATATGAATTCGAGGATTCCCTTTGAACTCAGCTTGCTGATCACAAAATGATTATTGCCGGTTCTCGCAGTCACAACCCCATTTCTGAATAAACTGTTTGTTGCCCTCAAATGCGTTATTTTTGAGAAAAAATCCAGAATCTCACCGTTCTCTTTCCCCCAGGGATAGCATTTCCTGCAGTCAGGATCTTTTCCACCATCAAGTCCGGCTTCATCTCCATAATATATGGTGGATATTCCGTTCAACGCGAAAAGTATGGAATATGCCGCCATGAATCTGTCCTGGTTGTGGGAGAGCAGGTTAAGGAGCCGCGGGGTATCATGAGAATCCAGGACATTCATCATGATGTCGGTTCGATTACCATAGTTTATGATATCCTGGAGGTAGCTCCCAAGGAAATCATCAATTGTGATCCTCCCTTTCAGAAGTGAGATTATACTGATCCCGATTGGATAATTTGTTATTGAATCGTAATAGTCTGAGCCGACAAAATGCGGACTTCTGCACCAGGTCTCCCCAATGTGCAGGAAATGTTCAGGTGCATTCAGGAACTTCCTGATTTCATTAATGGAGCCACTGGGAACGGAGTGTCCCACATCATACCTTAATCCGTCCGCCCCAAACTCATCAAGATAGTATCTGCAGACTGATTTTATATAATCGACCACTTCAGTGTTATAATGATTTAATTTCGGCATGGAACCGACTCCAAGGAAAGTCTCATAGGCTGGTATATCAGTTCCAGTTCCAAATTTGAAAGTACCGGTGAAAACATTGAATTCACTCCTGTGAAATATATACCAGTCCAAGTACCGGCTTTTCCCGGATTTATCCATGATGTCCCGGAACATAGGAAAAGTTGTAGAAGTATGGTTGAAAACGGCGTCCATAATCAATTTCATGCCTCTTGAATGCAAATTCCCGGCAAGGCTGCGAACATCATCATTTGTTCCAAGCAGCGGGTCCACAGTGTAGTAGTCATCCGTGTCATACCTGTGGTTGGTTTTGCTGAGGGAAACTGGATTCAGGTACAGGTATTCCACGTTAAGGACATCTCTCAAATAGTCTAATTTCAGCGCGATTCCGTTCAGGTCCCCTCCAAAAAATGAAGTCCTGCGGGGTTTAGATCCCCATTGCAAAAGTGTCCTGTCACTCTCCTTTCTCTGTGAACTCCTCAGGAATCTGTCTGGAAAAATATGATACATTATCCCTGAACCGGTGGAATCGTTTTCGGCATACTCAGTTGAGAGATGAAATTCTTTTGTTACGGGGTAAGTGGTGTCAGCGGCTTGGAAATGGTATTTTCCGTTGCCGCGAACGTAGAAAGCATGGAGATCATATGTTTTCATCGATACAATTTGTGGTTTCAAAACCTCCCGTAACTCTCCCTGAAGCATAATCGAGAGATTCCGATCATTTTTTGGAGCCAGGATGGTAAGAATAGCTATTCCACCGGACTGGTAGCAGAAACGGGAGTCTCCCGGATCATGGTAAGGGGAATCCAACGGAAGATGGAGTTTTCTCCATCTCTTTACCTCCTTCCCTTCTTCGTCTATTTTTTCATACTGATTCCGCAGAATGTAGTATCTATAGTCGCCCGCAAAAATCCTGACATTTGCTTCCCAGAACTCATTAATTCTGGAAAATCTTAAATCTCCCTGGCCAAAACAGTTAAAGTCACCTGAAAGGTAGATGGTGTGGTCACCTTCCCGGATTCTGACTCTGAACTTAACTTCATAAAATGGACCACTTCTGGAGATAATTTCTGGCATCAGGACGAGAAAGGGAAAGCACATCTAATAATTATTGCGGGAGTTAAAAGTGAGATACCGGCATTGCAACACGGGGGGAATCCCTTGGCAGAATTATCCGTTATCCCAGTTTTCTGCCAGTAGCCGGAACCTTTTCACAAGGAATATGGATAGACGTAAATTTCAAAGCAGGAAGAATGTGCGTTGTATGGCAATAGTTATCCCTGTTGTTATTTGTATTTGGGTTCTATGAAAGTCATTTCGAAAATGAACTATCTGCAATGTTGTTCATAATAGCTTATCAGAAGTTCGCATCATTATTTAAGTACTCAAACCATCAACTTATATGGACAATGATATATTTTCAGGATTAAGCGGTTTCGGTCTTTCGCCATATGAAATAAAGGTTTACAGCACTCTCGCGCTGAAGGGTGAACTTACCCCCTCACAGATTGTCAGGATCTCGGGGATACCTCAGCCTCGAGTTTACGATGTATTAAGGAATCTGCACGACAAGGGGCTGGTGGAATTTTCTCCCACCAAAAAAAGGGTGTACAGGGCGCTTCCCGTTAAAGGTGCCCTGGAATCCAGGATCAGGAACATGGAAGCGTATATTGATGAATTGAGCGTATTCATAGAAAAAGAGCGCAGTGTTAACGTTAATCAGAGCCCGTCTCTGTGGATAGCCACTGGAACGGCCCAGATATTACAGAGAATGAAGCAGATAATAAAGAACTCAAAGACAGAGGTAATAATATCTCTGGATGCAGCTAATCTGGAATCTCTGGTTCCTGCTTTGAGGGATGCAGTGGAAAGAGGGATCTCCGTAATAGTGGTTCTTTTCAGCGAGAACGCGGAAAAAACAGAACTTCCGAACATGGAAGGTATGGTGATACGATGGAGGGAAAGCAAAGCCTCAGATGTCCTCATCGTTGACAGAAACATTGGACTCATAAATCTCGAAAGAGGAGGAGAACAGGTTGAGTACGCAGCAGTATTCGACGAGGACGAACTCATACACATATTAAATTACTACTTCTACCACACAATATGGTCGCCTTCAAAATATGTGGTAGATTTCAATAATTCAACGGCAAGGAAATTTATGACAGCATGGCTCACCTGCGAAGCCATTGAAGCATATTCCCCAGTACATGGGAAAATTGGGGCAGAGCTTGAATGTTATTATCAGGGGAAAAAGACCGTCCTTAAGGGCACCGTCGAGAAAACCCTCAGAATTGCGGGATTAAGACATACTTTCTTTATAGAGACGGCAAAGGGCACGGTTTCTGTTGGTGGAAAAACTGCCAGGCTCGAGCAGGCGAGACTCATATCCATAAATCTGAAGTTATGAGCTATTTACCTGTCTTTTCACACATTAATTTATGATAAAACTACTTGTTGTAGTAATATTTAAATAATTCGTCTCTGTTATACTCACCAATGGAATCTCAAAAAAAGGAATCACAAAATTTACCGGGTTCCAAACTCGGTGGTCCTAAAAAAGGGATAATAGTTGCAGTTGTTCTTATCTTAATTGCAGCTGGTGGACTTGGTGGATACGAGTTTTATAAAAGTTCCGCCTCCGGAGTCACAATCACGGTCTGGGGCGCCGGATCGGCTGGTGGTGAGCAATCAGCGTTTAACCACTCCCTTGCCTCGTTTGAACAGGCTTATCCGAACATAACTGTTCAGGATAGCCCGGCAGCCACCCTTGGTAACCTGCCAACGGTAGCGCATGCTGGAACCGCACCCAACGTTGTCAGACTCAGTTCAGATCAGGCTGGACTCTTTTATTCAGCTGGTCTGGTGCTCAATATGAGCAAGTACCTGAATAAATCATTTACAAGTCAGTACACAAAGGGTACGATAGCTGACTGGACAAGCGGGGGAACTCTTTACGGCATTCCGGTTAATACCAATGGTATAGGCCTTTATTATAACAAACAGCTTGTCCCGACGCCTCCGACAAATACATACCAGATGATCATGGATGCCAAAAACGTGTCAGACATGGGATCCAGTTACGTAGGTCTGCCGTATGCGCTGGGAGCCGATTACGGTTACAGGTTTGCTGCGTGGCTGCCAGCCTTCAATGGAGAATTGTTCAATTCATCCTTCTACCCTATGCTGAACAGCACAAATGACACTGCGGCACTCAGTTTCGTATGGAACTGGACGGTGCAGTATCATATCGATAAGCTCGGTCTCTCGACAGTGGCTGATGAGCAGGCCCTCTTTGAAAGCGGAAAAGCAGCATTCATACTGGACGGCCCATGGGATCAGTCCACATATCAGAATGCACTGGGAAAGAACCTTGGCGTCACTGCAATCCCCTTTGACAACGCAACCGGAAAATGGCCGATGCCGCTATGGGGTTCCCAGGGATACGCAATAACAGTACCGCAAGCCAGTGGAGCCACATCCGCACAGACATGGGCATCTGTCCAGTTTATCAAATGGATGACCAATTACAGTTCTCAGCTGGCTCTCTTCAACAAGGCAGGAGACTTCCCATCACTCAATTCCGTTGGGGCTTACATTTCCGTGCACAACAACTCTGATCCACTGATTTCCGGCTGGGTAGCACAGGAACAGCACACTCAGTTTTTCCCGAACTATCCTCAGATGGGATACTACTGGAGTGCATTCCACGCGGGAGCTACTGATCTAGCACAGAACTCGACAACAGTGTCGGTCTCGGATGCAACCAAAATGATCGAAGCTTCGATAATCCAGTCTCTCCAGTCTAATAATCTGCCCTACTCTTCGCCTGCAATGAATTACCTCTATGGTGCAGAGAGTATTTCCATTGGTCACTTTGTAAATGAAATTACACTTGACCAGACATATGTTTTTGCACCATTCCAGTCTGACGTAAGCAATGCAGGATCGGGCGGATACAGGGCATAGGGTGCATGTGAATAATCATGGAAACTAAAAC
>JAJZOT010000091.1 GCA_021847855.1 Thermoplasmata archaeon
CTGAGCTAACTCCTGTTGTTGCAGATGCACCAGTAATTACTGAATTTGCATCAGAACTTGCCTTCTGCCATGATGGTTCCGCATAAACTGTACTGACTCCTCCCTGTGAACCGTCACCGGAATTAGGCGTATTATACCAAACGGATTCTGTCGATATACCTGTTGTGCCACTGCCATCTGTTGATGCAGTTCCAGATACTGTTGTGGTTAATCCACCAACTGCTGTTGCTCCGTAGGTGTTATATGATGCCGTTGCCGGGAAACTTGGTGCTGCTCCGGATGTTCCAGAATTTCCATCATCACCTGATGATGCGAAAACAGATATTCCCATTGCTGCAGCCTGTTGAAGATCTGATGTCCATGTTGCATCAGTCATATCAGTTCCTCCCCATGAGTTAGATATTGCAACTGTGTGTGTTAGCTGTGGGTAAGAAGAGCTAGGACTCAATATAAATGAGAAAGCCTGGTCAAGGTAAGTCTGTGTTGCCTGTGGTCCGTAAACTTCAACCACTGTTGCTCCTGGTGCAGCGGATCCTGCCATTTCCAGATCAAGAGTACTCTCAAAATCAGCCTGGGTGTTATCGTTTGCTGCGGATGGACCAGGTGCTGGTGCTCCTCCAAGTGGAGCCCCGTATACAGAAGAGTGAGGCTCACCTGCTGGTAACGTCTTATTAAAGTAGCTATAGATATCCGATGGTACAAACGGCGCGACAGATGCCCCTGCGCTGTTAGTTCCAGACCACAGGATTGTTGCTATTGTTTCGTTTGTTGGGTATCCATATTTACTGTATAACTGGCTAAGCTGATATGCATTCTGCATATCTGAACCGTATAATAACTGGCTTCCAGATGAAGTTGTAAACAGAGGATTTGGGTTCACCAGATTCAATGTTGCCAGATGTTCATTATTCATACCTGCAATGTTTATAACCTGAGATGCGAATTGCGCAGGTATCATTGCCGATGTTGTTGGTGCCGTGAATTGATAGCTACCTTTTTCGAATAACTGAATTCCAGCATGGAAGACATTGTTGAATTGTAAGACGCTTCCACCAAGAACGAAAGAGGTTCTGTCATTGTATGTTTTAACTGAAAATCCCAGCGCTTTATAGTAAGTTACCATGCTGTTATAGACACTTGCAGAAGGTGAAAATTCATTTATGAATTCCTGAGATGTCAAATATTTATGGTACATTGGAGAATTCGTATTTTGCAAGTTAGCTAAAAGGCTGTTTAATTGGGCCTGATTTCTAAACTTAAGTGTTATCATTACTGATAACTGTTTCTCATACACATTTCCTATTCTTGTTATGCCATTCATGTTGTTAAGTACGTGGTTAGTCCCTGCAGAAAGTGAAACCATCCCTGTTGTTTGGGATTGCATAGATGGCACATTCTGCGCATTGCTGTTCCCGGCTAGCGTGACAAACGCCCCCAGGACCATGATAATCAATACTAATATAGCAAATTGCTTATTCATGCTAGACAATGGTACTCATGGATTATATTTAAGTTTTTATGTACTTTATATACTATGTATATGCTTATGTATGTATATGATAAATATAATACAATTATTCATTGCAAATAAGACGGGATTTGATTGTAAAATGATGATTCATAATCAAAATTCAATATAACGACAATTTATTTCAAGTATGATTTGCAACTTGTTCCTGCAATTAGTTCTATTCCGTATGTGACCTTCATATTAGTTGCTGACCCATATATACTGCTTAATGAGTATATAATCAAATAACACTTATTTTACCTGAGAGATATTTATTTTAACATTTGCCCAAAGTAGAATCGCAGGACTTACTCAATATTGCACTAGATTTTGGATAAACCTCTTTAAGATTTTAACCTGACCCAAACAAAAGATAATGAACTGATTTTCTTTCTTTGAAGCAGTGCGCTTAAATATTAATAAAAATAGCTTTCTGCACAACAATTACATTTTAATGTTAGACAGATTATGCTAAGCATGGGAGAACAGATCGGCATAGTTACTAACATGACAACTTCATCAAGATTTGTGCTGATGATCCTTCAGGAAAAAAAAATTGCCACCGTAAATGAAATACAAAACAGATCAAAACTCTCCAGAAGAACAATAATGAATTCTATTCGGGATTTAAGAAATTTAGGGTTAATAGATGTTCATGTTTGCCTGAGCGATACCAGAAAAAGGTTTTATTGCCTTAGGATCGTTTAGACTGGCCAGAAGAACTGTGCTAGTTCGACAATAATAGCCAAAACTATCCCTATGTATATTATAAGTTTAGGATCCATGGCAGGGCCTTCAATTTCTTCTTCGTCGAAGTACCTTATCAATCCAGCCCCAGATTGGAAGCCGTCCTTCTTATCTGCCATAATATGTAAATGTAAGCAATAGATATAACAGTTTCTAAACAAATTGTTTACTTTTTCCATGTCTGTTTTTTTTAATTATACGATTAAAATCAAACTTCCAATGCCGCAACATGGTAAGGTAGAAACAGAAGAATATAATAGAGATTAGTAAATTAGTTTAATCATAGAAAATGAGTTTGATTGTTGACACTTCGACTGTCGCGAGAATTCCGTTTGAACAATTAAAAATCATAGATGCAATCATTTAGAATCTGAAAAGCTTCGAAAAACATAAAGAGGCTCAGCCTCATTCCGGTTTAGGTTACACAGGAATTACTGGATTTAGTAGTGAAGAGATTGAGTTAGAGGTCAGCTTCCATCATCGGTGTGATAAACGTGTACATGTATGTAGCATCAATGTTAAGAACTGAAGGATTACACAACTGTAGTATAGATTGTGGTGCAAACTATGATGAAAAGATCAAAGCAGGAATTTAAGAAACTTAAAAATAAGCCCTACACAATTGCCGCTATTATCTTCGTCGCCATTTTCATTTCCCTCTTTCTATACTCTGGGGAGTGGCCACCCATTTCAGTGGTAGAATCGTCCAGTATGGAACATTCTGAATACTGGACACCTGGCGTTATAAATACCGGGGATATTGTCTTTGTAAAGAAAGTAAATTCCATTAACGATATAGTAACATATGTTCAGGGGAGGGAAACCGGCTACTCAACATATGGAGAATATGGAAACGTTATTCTTTATAAAAACCCCCAGGGTACAATAATAATTCACCGCGCTATAATGTATATCAAATGGATTGATGGAAGGCTTTCTATAAATAATTACAGCAATCAGAGCTGGCTAAATGTTTATGGAGATTGCGTAGTAATTAAGGATGTTGGGTTTACCCATAGAAATTTCTCAATTAATGTATCTGTGTTCTCAGGACAAAATGGATTTATTACAATGGGAGATAATAATCTCGGGTCACCTTATGTACCATATAATCCAAAATACCAATCGTATGAAGCTGCGGATCAAACAATTTTTAATTATCCACCTGTAAACTTATCCAGAATTGTTGGTGTAGCTTTCGGTCAGGTTCCTTGGATTGGCTTGGTTAAACTAAATATTCTTGGATTGGAACATAAATGGCCAGATTCTGCTGATGTTGCAAAAAATAGTTATTTATATCTTATCTTATCTCTAACTTTGATCTTTGTAGCTGCATTACTACCTTATGATAAAATAACAAGGAAGCTCAAATATTTGAAGAAGTAATCTTAGGATGACCTGCAACAATGAGTTTTGTAATTCTCACATCCCGCCTTCGAAGTTTGTCAGAAATTGTTTCCGAATCTTCGTTTCTGGTCACAACGAAAACATTGTTCCCACCCGTAACAATATATGAGCACCAAATATTCTTCCTGATCCTGTCAACCTCTTTCATTAGCTGCCTCATCTCTGGAGTAATAATTATTACTCCAGCTTTTTCAACAAGGGAATGATATTCTTCAGTATCATTATGCGCAAGTTCAAAGATTCCCCTTATATCCTTCTTCTCAGCGAGTTTTTGCAGCTCGATTAACTTATAATTTGCGTTCTTGACTCTGTTGGGATACTCAGGGAGTTTCTTGATATTAAAATGTATATCATCTGACGGTCTCCTTTCGTGTGGAAATGTAAATGCTGTTATTTCATACCCGCCAAATTCCTCAGGATTCAAAATTTGCCTTGTTCGTGTACCATGATTACTTACATCTGTAACGGTCAGTCCACCGTATAGACTCCTTCCAACACTCTCAGAAATTATTCTAAGGTTATTTTCCATAGAAAAAGGGTCTTCATCAGGCAACAGATATTGTATGCATTTGCCAAGAGCAGCAGCTCCAGCATCCGAACTCCCGCTTAGAATATCCTGATTTTCTGACTTAAAGTTCACGTATTCTGTTCTATATTTGGTTTTCAATCTTTCTTCGTACTTTTGAATTAATGCAATTGGTGATCTTGAACTTTCCTCAATTTCCTTCCCGTTAAAAGTATATACATGTTTCTTATCCGATAAGGAAATTCTTGTTCTTGCAACTGATTCCTTATTCTTAATGGTATAAGCAATACCTGAAGAACCATGTAGAGGAATCCGATTATTTGGGTCGCTCAACCCTCCCAAAAGAACAATACCTATTGTAGGATGTGCGGTTGCTTCTACATATCTCTCTGAAGAGTCCATAAATATCAGTATAGCTTCGTATTATTCAATCTTACATGTGATTCTATATTATGATATTTGAACGGGTTAAACGTACATTACCGGATGAAAGCGGCTAAAATGCCCTTTCCCTTTTCGAAATAACTCTTTACTAAACCTCTCAGAGTCAAAACCATATACTATTTTTACCGCAACAATTGAAAGTCTGCGTTCGCTTACCGGGAAAATGAAACTATTCGTTATCCCTTTTGACATTCAATCCAAATCCATTACCGTAGAGATCTTAAAACATAAGTCCAATATCTTTATGGAAAAAGTTTTGAAATTAATAGGTTCAAGCAAACTCCACTTCTTAAGAGCATTACCTCTATGACTTTACACCACTTCTTCAGGTGTGAACATTATTTACAGATTTGGCCGAAGAATAGTCTGATCTGCATTTGCCTTTATTTCCTTATCCTGTCTCATCGCTTTCATCAACATCAGGAACAGGGCTGCTGTCAAACAACCTATTGTAGCGGGTGCTATTTTTGATCATTCGATCCACCCAGTTGCAAGCCAACGTCCTTCAGCCGTTGGTAGTTGATAACTGATAAATAGCGCAATATGATATACTGTTGGCTTTAGATTATGAACGATTCTGAACAACATATTTTAGAGGTTTTGAACATAGATTCTGCTGAAAAACTATTTTCGGACATACCCAGTGATTTGAAGGTTAGGTTGACCAACATTGCAAATGGGATAAGTGAAATGGAGCTGCTGTCGGAAGCTTCAAAAATAGCAAAGAAAAATTATACCGGGAATATAAATTTCCTTGGTAATGGTATATATGACCGATTTATACCATCATCTGTTGACTCTATATTGAGTAGAAGCGAATTTCTGACAGCATATACCCCATATCAGGCTGAGATGTCCCAGGGTATGCTTCAGGCACTGTTCGAATATCAGAGTCTCATAAGTGATTTAACTGAAATGGATTATACGAATTCTTCAATGTATGATGGTTCAACTGCTTTAGGGGAAGCAATGAGGATGGCATACAGGGTAAATGGTAACAAAAAAGTCCTGCTTCCAGAGAATATCTTAAAGAGCCATCTAAGCGTTCTTCGAAATTACGGATCAGGCATAGACCCTACTTTTGAATTTTATAAATTAGATCCAGATTCAGGAGAAATCGATATTCATGACTTAAGATCTAAAACAACAGAGGATAGCTGCTGTATTATCGTCTATAACCCCAACTGCTATGGCATAGTTGAAAGTAAGATAAATGAAATAAATACCTTCAAAGGAAATTCTCTGTTAATTTATTATTATGACCCGGTATCACTTGGAGTTATTAAGTCACCTGGGGAATTGGGGGCAGATATTGCAGTATCAGACGGTCAGGGTTTAGGAATATCTCAAAATTTTGGCGGACCAACATTAGGGCTTTTCTCTTTTAGGAAAGAATATGTGAGGAAATCCCCTGGAAGAATCATTGGTAAAACAATAGACAAGGATGGAAAAGATGCTTTCGTAATGACCCTACAAACAAGAGAACAGCACATTCGAAGAGATAAGGCCACCAGTAATATATGCACTAATCAAGCATTGCTTTCAATAGCGTCTTCAATTTACCTTGCAATAGTAGGTTCATCAGGGCTTAAAAATATTGCGCTGACTAATTTTTCAAGAGCAAAACTACTTCAGAAAAAGTTAGAGAAAATTTCTGGTGTTGATCCCTATGTATTCAAAGGCGTATTCTTCTCTGACGTAGTAGTTGGGGTAGATACAAATAACAATCTGGAAGAGAAACTTCTTGAACATGGCATAATGGGAGGAATAACAACAGAAAGTCTTTTGAATATTCCACCAGTTAAAAATTCTAAAACATACTTTTTCTCTGTTACTGAGAAAAGAAGTGAGGATGAGATAGACTTACTCGCAAAAACTTTGGAGGTTGTTAAATGACATATCATCAGGCAAACTACGATGAAAAACTTCTGAATAAGTATAGATCAGGGAATGATTTCAAATTCCAGCATGTGGATGAAACCATTTTACCGAATAACCTTTTAAGGAAGGAATTGAAGTTACCAGACGTTGCTGAATATGATGTTATTAGACACTACACT
>JAJZOT010000092.1 GCA_021847855.1 Thermoplasmata archaeon
GCGCCTCTTTCCTGTTCGCTAATTCTGCTGCAATCATTACGGACAGTTTCGGTCCAGATGAGAGAGGAAAGGCAATGGGCATAAATCAGATTGCAGCTCTCGCTGGATCTCTTATAGGCTTAATTCTGGGTGGACTCCTTGCTACGATTAACTGGAGGTATGTGTTCCTGGTAAGTGTTCCAGTCGGCCTGCTCGGCACCGTGTGGTCATACCTGAAGTTAAAGGATCACTCAATAAGACACACAGACCAGAAGATTGATGTCGCGGGTAACGTTGCTTTTGCTGGCGGCTTAACCCTCATACTGATAGCGATAACATATGGATTGATGCCTTACGGCAGCTCTACAATGGGCTGGTCAAATCCCTGGGTCATACTTTCACTGATTGTCGGTTTTGCAATGGTTGTTGCTTTTGTTTTTATAGAGAGGATCGTCAGCCAGCCGATGTTCAATATGGGTCTCTTTAAGAGCCGCCCCTTTACAGCCGGAAGTGTCTCAGGTATGCTCCAATCAATGGGAATGGGTGGCGCCATGTTCATGCTCATTATACTTCTTCAGGGAGTCTGGCTTCCTCTTCACGGGTATAATTATAATGTGGTACCTTTCTGGGCAGGAATCTATATGATTCCAATGATGCTCGGCTTCGTTGTTCTTGGCCCAATCAGTGGTGCGCTCTCAGACAGGATCGGAGCAAGGGTCATATCGAGTGTTGGTATGGCAATTAGTGCTGTTTCGTTCCTTCTCCTGGCCACGTTGAGCTATAACTTTGCCTATTTAGACTTCGGGTTAATGCTATTCATGATGGGAGCTGGAATGGGAATGTTTGCGGCTCCAAATATAACGGCCGTCATGAATTCTGTCGCTCCCCAGCAGAGAGGTGTTGCATCAGGAATGAGGGCAACATTACAGAATACTGGCCAAACAGCGAGTATGGGTATATTCTTTACGATTGTTCTCGTCTCCCTCACGACCAGGTTGCCTGGTGCATTTACCACGGCACTTGCTTCGGCAAAAGCACCGGAACTTATTCCGTATTTCATAAATATACCGCCGACATCGGCTCTATTTTCCGCATTCCTCGGGTACAATCCGGTAGCAACTATCCTTGGCTTGTTCCCTTCATCCTTCACCTCGCTGATAAGTGGATCCACGCTTACTCTTCTAGAGGGAAAGACATGGTTCCCAAATGCTCTTGCAGGTTCCTTCATGGGTTCGCTAAGGGTGTCATTCTATCTGGGAGCGCTTATCTTTGCAGTTGCAGCAATTCTATCGGCAATTCGGGGAAAGAGGTACATTCATTCAGAATCGAATATATATCCAGGCTCTGGGAATGAACCCTCTGTTCAATCCGGTCCTGTCAGTGCTCCCTCTGCACAGGTTGATCCAAAGGCGGTAAAAACGGAGTCAAGATGAATTCAATTAACATTGAACCAGCAGATAATTCAAAACACATGGTAATGGAACTCTGGCACTCATTCTCCAAAGTATATAGAAACGGAAAAAAAAGGATTGAACGAGAGCTTGAAAAACATTCTATTAAAACGCTTGAACTCAGATTGTTGTTCTCAATCTCAAAGGAAGGGAAGTGCCCCGTTGGAAGCCTGGCATCGGAAATAAACGTGACAAGCGCCTGGGTCACCGGTATCGTAGAAGAACTCGAAAACAGGAACCTGGTCAAAAAACACAGGAATCCAAACGACAGGCGAATAATTGAGGTTTCTCTGACACCTGCTGGGAAAAAATTAGTTAAAACAGGAATGAAGATTTATGAAGACCTAGTCGGAGATGCAGTTAAGGGTCTTTCATTAGAAGAGTTAAAGGAATTTGAGAGAATACTCATGAAGGTAAATTCCTCCATCCAGTCCTCAGATTAAAAATTAGGGATTTTAAACCTGAACCCATTATTCACTGTTTCTTTAAAATTTAATTGTTTTACTGGTTCACTGGGCGAGCGCCTTCAACTGGCCCAGCAACTCTGTCTCGACGTGTTTGGTCCACAGCATTTCAGGTACATCAACTGCTATAAACAGATCCGAAAGAAGCAGAAATTCAATTGCAGTTACAGCAAGGTTCTGCCCCAGCTTACCAACGCCAACATGTACCTCAAGGTTGCCGGCATTTTCTTTGAACATAAATGTAAGGGCACGATCAGCAGCGATGATGTCTCTCAGGATTCCTGCCTTATTGGCCTGCAAAACTGCCTGTCCTTCCTCAACTCTGCTCTGTGTTTTCCAGCCTGAATCTTTAAGATACTGCTCAAAAGCAGTCGTTACTGTGTTTACGTCTTTGGAAGTCTGCAGAACTATATTCTTCTTGAAAATCTCCATGATACTGCATGGTAATCATTTTATTTAATCATAATCCAATTTTTTAGCCAGGAGCTCATTTCGACCTGAGAATACCTGTTATATGACATTGAAAACTTCGATAAATGGATGATTGAACGGTGTTAAGTTTTATTCCATCCTGAAGGATTATAGAAAATGGTAAAAATTGAGAAAGTGATTATACACGCAGAATCGCTTGAAAACAATAAACCTGGTGATCCGGCAGACAGGGAAGTGTTGATTATCTCTAATAATTATGAAGAGAGTTCCCCTCTTCTGATAGGTATTGCCGGCTTCTATGGAACAGCTGCCAGCTTTCTTAACCGATCTTATTCATCACAGGACTTTATAACGACGCTTGAGAGGATTTCAAAACAGGATCCAGATATATCTTACCTTATGGCTATACCTGACACGATGACTTCATACTGCGGAAACCAGTATCTTAACTCATCAGCTGTCGGCAATTATGAGGATTTCATAGTAAATGATCTGGTTGGTTTTATGAAGGAAAAATATGGCGCAAGGAAAACAGGAATCTTTGGCAAATCTTCAGGGGGATTTGGAGCCTATAATCTGACAATAAGGCATCCGGAAGTTTTTTCCGGCTTTATCGACGTTTCAGGCGACAGCCTGTTTGAATACTGCTATCTTAAGGATTTCCCGGGCGCAATTGAGATGTTCAGGAATTCAGGACCTGGAAAATTCCTTGAGGATTTCAGGTCGAAGGGATATCACAGCAGCCAGGAACTTAATGCAATGGAAGTTTTAGCGATGTCTGCATTTTACTCACCCGATACAGAAACCCCGTATGATTTTAACCTTCCGTTTGATGTCGAAAGTGGAAAAATAAGATATGATGTCTGGAACCGCTGGCTGGCAGTCGATCCAGCAAGAACAGTAGAGAGATCAACGCCAGTCCTGAAGGGCAAGAAAATCATATTGCAGGTGGGAAAGAAGGATGAATTTGCACTCAACATAGGAATGAGTTCAATGCACCATACACTCGAAGCACATGGGATAGAGCATACCTACCATGAATATGATACTGGACATTTTTCGATAGACTATCTTTATCAATATTCAATTCCGGAGCTAGCTGGATTTCTATCGGGTTTATAAAATAAAATATAGTATTTGTTATGCCATTCAATTTACCTGAAATGAAAGATGTCTACGTTATCTCCTACGCAAGAACACCTATCGGAAAATTCGGCGGTGCACTTCGCGATAAAAGGGCCGTTGAGCTTGGAGCTGCTGCTATCAGGACTGCAATCAACAGATCAGGGATAGATCCTGATCTGGTAGAAGAGGTTATCATGGGAAATGTCTTGCAGGCTGGAAATGGCCAGAACCCTGCAGGCCAGGCCTCTACCCTTGCGGGCCTTAAGAGCGGGACTTTAAAATATACTGTTAATGTTGTCTGCGCTTCCGGAATGCTGGCAATCGAGTCTGCTTCAAGGGAAATATCCCTTGATGAGCATCATCTCATTGTTGCCGGTGGAATGGAGAGTATGTCCAACAGCCCTTTCCTGCTTCCTTCAGAACTTAGATGGGGCGTTAAACAGCTGTACAGGAAAGAAGAGAATCTTAAGGATGCCATCCTTTCCGATGGTCTCCTGGATGCATTCTACTTTGAACATATGGGGGTTTCGGCCGACAGAACTGCAAAGAAATTTGGAATAACCCGAAAGATGGCCGACGAATATTCATACGAAAGCAACATGAGAGCTGACACAGCATGGAAAAATGGGATATTCAAAAAAGAGACTTTTGACACGTTTGGCCTGACCAGCGATGAAGGGATCAGGTTATCAGACCCTGATATACTTGGGAAACTTAAACCTGCCTTCACGGATGGTGGTGTTCTTACAGCAGGCAATTCCTCCCAGATATCAGATGGTGCATCTGCCCTTCTGCTGGCATCTGAGGAATTTGTTAACGATCATTCTGTTAAACCTGTGGCGAAAATCACCGGATACGAATCTTATTCTCTTGAACCGACCGATTTTGTTGAGACACCTATTCCATGCACCAGAAAATTCCTTGAAAAAACAGGATCAAGGATAGATGATTATGATCTGGTGGAACATAACGAGGCTTTCTCTATTGCTTCCCTGCTCGTTCGAGAAAAGCTTGGAGTTGATCCTGATAGATTTAATGTAAATGGAGGTGCAGTTGCAATCGGGCACCCACTCGGAAACAGCGGATCAAGAATAATGGTGACACTTATAAACGCACTCATAGATAAAAAAATGAAAAAAGGGCTTGCCACAATTTGCCATGGTGGTGGAGGGGCACATACTATGGCAGTGGAGATTCTTTAGACAGAATCTGGATCATGTTATAAGTAAAATTGCTTTCTGGTAATTATGGAATACAGGAACATTAAATGTGAATTGAAGGACGATATCAGAATAATACAGATATCAAGGCCGTCCGAACTGAATCCACTGGATATTGAAACGCTGGAAGAAATTGAAGCCTGCCTTAAGAGCGAACCCCGGATTACAGTAATAAAGGGAAGCTCAAGAGCATTCTCGGCAGGTGCTGATATAAAGAACTTTAAGGGTCTTTCACCCGAGGTCGCCTATTCCTTCGCACGGACAGGCCACCGGATATATAATTACATTGCAGACTACGATTTGCCTGTGATAGCCGCAATAAACGGATACGCACTCGGAGGCGGTTTTGAACTTTCTCTTGCTTGTGATTTCAGGATAGGATCACCTGATTCAAAGCTTGGATTGACCGAGCTGAATCTTGGCATAATTCCAGGATGGGGCGGGACCCAAAGATTGAAGGCCCTTGCGGGAGAACAGTTCGCGTTGTACATGATTGCAACATCAAGAATATTGAATGCTGACGAAGCCCTGGCGCATGGCATTCTGCTCCAGAAGTCAGATAATCCGGTTGAGTCGGCAATTGAACTTGCAAGGACACTCAGAGAAAAATCCAGGAAAACCCTCAAGTTCGTGAAATCTCTTATCAGGACTGTTCCGGACGAGTTATTCGAGGAGGAGATGACCTTATTTGGTAAGTCTTTTGAGGGCAGCAACAGCTCAGAGGGAGTTGAGGCCTTCTTGCAAAAGAGGAAACCTGTCTTTAAAGAGTAGAATCATTTACCGTAGTACAATGTATCTGACGGGTCTTTCCTGAAATACGCTGAATATTCATTGTATTCATCATCAGTGAACAGTTGCCTGTGGACATATGCTTCCCTGTATTTTTCAGCGCTGTCAGGAAAAACAGTCAATACTTTAGATCCTGGATACTTCTCCGCAATTTTCATGGCCGAAAAATAATTTGCAGCGGAGGAAAGACCGGTAAAGAGTTCTAGATCGATCATCTTTTTTAACATCTCTTCCGCATCGTGATCGTCAATGTCCATCCATTCGTCAATCAGATTCATATTTTTTGATAATATTTCAGGCGTTTTTGATACGTTTAAATTCTTAAGCCCCTGAATCTTGTGGTAAGGCCTTGGCATTACCGCAATCACCTTGACTGATGGAAAATTCTGTTTGTAGTATTTGGCCAGACCAGTAATTGTGCCACCTGTCCCGATCGATATGACAACATGCGTGATGGAATCTCCAATAACGGATGTGACCTCTGGACCGCTCGTATAGTAATGGCCAAGCGTGTTTGCATCGTTAGAGTACTGATCGAAGTTTACATATTTGCCGGGTTTCATCTCCATTTCTATTTTAAGCATGCTGACGGCAGTATCTATGTTTATTGAGCCATGTTTACTCGCCTCATCAAATACCTCAACCATCTCCTGCCCCGTAACCATGATTGCATCTTTCGTCGCCTGGCTGGATGCGTTCGGTACATAAATCTTAGCCCTGTAGCCCATTTCCTTTGCTATATTTGCAAGCGCTATCCCGGTATTGCCCGAACTTGCCTCAATTATAGTTTTATTTCGATCAAGCAGACCCTTCTTTATTCCGGACGATATCATGAAGAAACCGGCCCTGTCTTTTATCGATCCGTATTTGTTCCTGTATTCCATTTTCGCATAGATTACTGACGTGCCGACCTCATGGTAATAAAGGGGTGTTTTGCCTATGCCAAATCTGTATGCATCTTCTGCCACATCCTGGTAGACATCGATAGAATCACACCTCGCCATTACCAGTTCATCATGACGATACAGAAAAACTTTGCCTGATTGCCAGTGGTTGGAAATATCAACCAGCACGAAATATTTGAAAATTCAATGTTTTAGATCGCAAAAAAAAATTTACCTATTTTCACATAATTTACTTATACGGCGTATAACCATGTGTGTCTGACATCAAAACAAATTATAATAAGGTACTTATAATAGTTCATGTTTTTGATTCTGCAGT
>JAJZOT010000093.1 GCA_021847855.1 Thermoplasmata archaeon
GGATGAAGCCCATAACCTTCCCGATCTTGCCAGAAACGCATCATCTTTCAGAATCTCCATAAACCTCATAAATTCAGCTGAGAAAGAGAGCCTGGATTATGGGGATATTGAGCTTATGGAAAGAATACGATCTACAGATCTCATGGAGATGCTGAGAAACACCATAATGGATCTGATACGGGATCGCATGGGGGAAAAGGAAGAGGTACGGATAAAATTCCAGGATCTCAGGGAAAACATGATGATTGCAAACTCCATGTCTTCCGAGAAATACAATAACCTCATCACATACCTGAGTATTTTTGGTGAATTTATTGCGGAAGAGAAGGAGAAAAAGGGACATGTTCCAAGATCTTCGGTATTCACACTTTCAAATTACCTGATGTCCTGGGAAACAGTGGATGAAGAAAAGTTTGTGGCAGTGCTTTCCAGGCAGAGAAATGGACAGGTTGAAGCGTTCTGCATGGATCCGTCTGTTCTGCTCATTCCACTGAGAGAATCAAAAACAATACATATGTCTGGAACGCTGAGCCCAATTGACGTGTATCTGAATGTTACCGGTTTTCAGGACTCGTCCAGCAAGGTGATACCATATATGTTTCCAAGGGATCATCTTTCAGTGATGTATTATGAAGGCACCACAACAAAGTACGATGAGTTTGATGCCACTGGTGCATCAAGGCTTTATGAACAGATAAAAAGCTTAATATCTGAAATACGAAGAAATACCATAGTATTCTTCCCATCTTACAATGTTCTGCAGAGGATATACTCCATGGGATTTCCGTCGCGCATAATGGTGGAGGAGAGGGGAAAGACGCAGTCGGATCTCATGGATATGATAAGTAATTTCAGGAAGGGTGGAAGAACACTTTTTGCAGTTTCTGGAGGAAGGATAGCTGAAGGCATGAACTTTCCGGGGAACCAGCTTGAGTTTGTGATAATTGCCGGAATTCCCTACCCAAGGCCTGATGCCAAACAGGATTCCATATACCGTTACTATGATCGGGTTTTCAGGAAGGGCTGGGAATATGCTGTAACATACCCCACCGTAATAAAGATCAAACAGGAGATAGGGAGGCTCATAAGAAATGAGAACGATATAGGGATGGCAATGATACTGGACAAAAGGGCCAGATATTTTAAGAAATACATACCCGAAATGAAGTTGTCACAGGACCCACTGAAAGACTCTATGGATTTTTTCAGGAATATATCTGGAATAAACAGTACATGAAAACTTTCGTTTAGCCCGGTGTGTAGCAAAATTATTATGAGTGTCTTTTATGGAGTCGAGTTTGAATGCGGGAAGGCAGGAACATCTTAAGTAAAATAAACAGATTATTGCTTTCCAAAAGCACAGCCAAATGGATCGTCGTTGGCATTTTTATAGGCATAATTGCCGGTTTTGGTTCTCTTGTCCTTTACTTCAGCATCAAGCTTGTAACTGACTATCTCCTTGTTCCATTAACAGGCTTCACGCCACCTGTAAGTGGTGTTTCCGGAGGTGTTCCAAACTATGTGATAGGCCATTACAGGATGCTGCTCATTCCAGTCTCACTGGTGATTGGTGGACTGTTGTCTGGATTTATAGTCTACAGGTTTGCCCCTGAGGCGGAAGGACATGGGACAGATGCCGCCATCAGGGCATTTCATGAGAACAACGGTAAGATAAGAAGGAGAATACCCATTATCAAGCTGGTTGCCTCGGCCGTGACCATAGGGTCTGGAGGAAGTGCTGGCAGGGAGGGCCCCACCGCACAGATTGCAGCCGGCTTTGGTTCTTTTATAGCTGATACATTCAGGATGAGTGACCATGACAGAAGGATTGCAATGGCTGCTGGAATAGGGGCAGGCATAGGTAGCATATTCATGGCTCCCCTTGGGGGTGCCCTTCTGAGCACTGAAATTCTTTACAGGCAGGATTTTGAAGTGGAGGCACTGATTCCAGCCATAATAGCTTCAGTTGTTGGATATTCTATCTTCGCATATCCTTTCCATTATGTACCATTATTTACAATTCCACAGAACACATTACTCGGTTTTTCCCATCCTGAGGCGCTCATAGTATACCTGATGGTTGGCGTTCTGGCCGGACTTGGCGGGATATTATATGTGAGGGTATTTTATGGTGTCCAGAAACTCTTCTCCAGAATGAAACGTGTTTCGAAATATTTCAGGCCCGCAATTGGTGCACTGATTGTAGGAATAATTGCAATGTTCTTCCCTGAGGTTCTTGGCCTGGGTTACGGCTGGGTCCAGCAGATCTTTTACAATAATCTCGTACTGTTGCCACTTTACCTCCTTATAATATTGTTTTTCCTGAAAATTGTTGCAACATCCTTCACAATCGGATCCGGTGGATCGGGAGGCGTGTTTGCACCCGGAATAGTCACCGGGGCTTTCATGGGTGCAGCCATAGGCATAGTGATCCATCCGTTCTTTCCATTTCTCAATGTTACGGAAATTACAATCGTATGCATGATAGCATTCTTTGGTGGTGTCTCCAAGGCCCCAATTTCAGTGTTAATAATGGGTACGGAGATGACAGGTGGATTTGCTCTTTTCCTTCCCCTCATGCTCTCTACAACTGTCGCCTATTTCGTATCGGGAATGAAAAATTCCATCTACAGTGCCCAGGTTAAAGACAGGGCAGCTTCTCCTGCACACAAACTTGAGTACGACAAACCAATAATGGATGATGTTCCTGTCTCAGACGCCATGAGAAGTGATTATCCTTTTGTGGAACCGGAACAGACTATTAAGGAAGCCATTGAAATCATAAGGGGTTCAAAAACGAAGAGTGTGGTTGTAAAGCTGAACGAAAAACTAAACGGTCTCCTTTCAATAGAGGGGATTCCGGGAGATGTGGATTATTCCACGTCCCTTGTACGCGATTATATGAATCCGGATCCGGAAACCATATCTCCCCAGGAAAACATCCATGACGCACTTGACATCCTCACAAAGGTACCCAGCGGTAAGCTTGTTGTGGTGGACAGTGACATGGATGTTTTAGGCACCATCGGATTTACGGAAATTGCAGATGCATACAATCGTGAGATCAGGAGAATAAAGAAATTGAAACAAAACGAATGAGATCACCGTAATATATAAATTCATGAAGAAATGAGAGGAACATATAATATATGGTAACCACAAATTCAGATATTGGAACTGTCAGGACATTCAATGTCAGAGATGTGGACAGGATACTTGAAATTGCAGGAAAATCACTTTCGGAGTACTACTCGGGAAGCCTTTTTATGGACCTGTTCCAGACGTGGCCAGAAGGTTTTTTTGTCTACACCCTGAACGAAAAAGTTGTGGGATTTCTTGTGGGATCCAAGTTTTCACAGACTGAGGCCAGGATACTTATTCTGGCAATAGATGAGAGATACAGGCATATGGGTTTTGGAAGGGCTCTTCTTTCCTCCTTCGTAAAGGTATGCGAAATGGAGAACCTCATGAGCATGAGGCTCGAGGTACGGACAGACAATAATGACGCAATTAAATTCTATAAAAAAAATGGATTTGTTGTAACATCCACGCTCAAGGGGTATTACAGTGATCTATCTGATGCATACCTTATGTGGCGCATCATTTAGACCATTTCGTTTAGAAAACTGAGATTTTTCCCTCAACAAACAGGTTTGTCAGATCACTTATGTGCTGAAGCCTGTCGTCAGCTATTGCAGTTATGTTATTCTTATGCTTTGATGGATCAACACCATCAGCGTATATCACCTGTATACTTGCCACATGAGGATCGTCTATTCTTCTTCCTATCTGTGATACGATTCGCACCATGACCTCTTTAATATCTCCGCCCTCTTCCTTGACAATATCATTTGCGATTATATTGGACATGACGTTATAGAGTTTCCCGACATGTGTTACAGGGTTCTTTCCGGCTGCGGCCTCCATGCTCATTGGCCTGTATGGTGTTATGATGCCTGTCACACGATTTCCCCTCCCTACAGATCCATCGTCTCCGTTCTCCATTGAAAGTCCTGTCACGGTGAGATATTCCCCTACTTTCTTTCCATCTTCCTCATCTGCTGTGTTGATGAAAACTTTAACTTCCTTGTCTGTCTGTTTTGCTGCATGATTCCTTACGATCTCCTTCAGTTCATCCTTGATTGAGAAATATTCATCCGCATTGCTGACAAACTTGTCCACGTATGCAGCTGCTATTGTGAGGTTAATCACATCCTTCTGCCTGAACCCCATGACCTTTATGTCGTATCCTATTGCGGGCATTTTTGTCTTGAATTCCCTGCCATTGAGAAGTTTTTCCGTACTCAGAACAAGGTTCTCGGTATCAGAAAACGGTGCAAATCCAACACCAAATGATGTGTCGTTTGACCTGAGCTTGCTTGTATCGTATACATCAATAAGATCGACAGAACCATGTCCAATTCTGCAGTCGATCATAACGTCCGCATCGAAGTCGAGATGCTTGAAATCTCCTTTAAGGAATTCCTTTGTCGCCTTTGTGGCTATTGACTTGAATGGTATTCTGTCATTTCCCACCTTGGTAGTTGCTCTTCCGCTCAGCAGGATATATGTAGGTTCAAGCACAAGACCTCCACCGAATTTTGGTGCAGATTGTCCACCCACAACCTCGACCTGATCTGTGTTATGATGCAGAATTTTTCCATATTCCTTAAGGTAATACCTGCTCAGGGATCGGCTTACTGCCTCAGCGATTCCATCGGATACGCTGTCAGGGTGCCCTATACCTTTTCTTTCCACCAGTTCCACTTCCCTCTCCACCGTGGCTGTCTGTTTGAGACTCTCTACTGAAATATTTCTTACCATTATTGTGCCTCTTCCAGACCCTATATAAGTATAATAATAAAATTTTTGTAGGTGAGCAGGGAAAATTACCAAGCTGTTATGATTATTACTGTCAGTAATTTATTGCATACAGTAACATGATTTCAATAATCGGCAAATGTTTTATCATGCGTAATTATAGCATATCAATGAGAGCACTTTTCAGCGTTTATGACAAGTCCGGCCTTGAGCAGTTCCTGAAGCATTCCCAGAATTACATTGAGGAGGTTTATGCCACAGGAGGTACACTGAAATTCCTTAATGATAAGGGGTTTGAGGTGAAAAATACCCAGGATATCACAGGTTTCCAGGAGCTTCTCAATGGAAGGGTAAAGACGCTTCATCCAGATCTATTTGCGGGCATACTCTCTACAAGAGATGATGCATCAAAGAACGAACTCCAGTCACATGGGATAAAGGAATTTGATCTTGTGGTTTCCAACCTGTATCCATTTGAAGAAGCCTCCAGGTCCGGAGACACTGGAAGGATGATAGAGAATATAGATATAGGTGGTGTGTCTCTTCTCAGGGCTGCAGCCAAGAACTTCCACCATGTTACTGTTGCATCCTCACCCAACGACTACGATCTCATCATCAATGAACTGAACAGCACAGGCAAAGTAAGCCTGGAAACTAGAAAATTGCTGGCTATGAGAACATTTTCCCGTGTTGCATCCTACGACATAAACATTTATAACTCAATGTACAGAAACTTGTTTGAGAGCGTTCCGAACTCACTGTTTGTCAGAGGCATAAAGGGAAGAGAACTCCGATATGGAGAAAATCCTGATCAGAAAGGATATCTTTATTCGGACGGGACAAAATCCGGAATTGCAAATTCCCAGCAGTTACAGGGAAAGGACCTCTCCTACAACAACCTCCTTGATGCAAATTCTGCATATGAGACCGCCATGGAGTTTGATAGAACGGTTGTTGTGGTCATGAAACACAATACCCCATGTGGTGTGTGCCAGAATGAGGATCTTGCAATAGCCATGGAAAGGGCAGTTGATGCCGATAAGGAAAGTGCATATGGATCTGTTATTGCCATGAACAGGGAAATGACGGCTTCTGCTGCATCAAAAATTTCAAAGCTCTTTGTTGAAGTTCTTGTTGCTCCTTCCTACTCCAGCGAAGCACTTGAGATTCTATCAAAAAAGAAGAACCTCAGGATACTCAAGGTTAACATGGATAGGGATGAATCTCTGAGAATAAGATCTATATCCAACGGTTTCCTTGTTCAGAGTCCACTGACATCCAGTTTTGAAAAGCTTGAGTTGAGATCTGGATCTCCATGCAGTCCTGAACAGCTTGAGGATCTACTTTTTTCATGGAGGGTTGTAACACACTGCAGGAGCAATGCCATAGTTCTAGCGAAGGACATGGTTACCACAGGAATAGGAGCAGGGCAGACCTCAAGAATTGAGGCTCTCAGGATAGCAGTAGAAAGATCTGGTAACAGATCTGCCGGTTCTGTCCTTGCATCTGATGCATTCTTCCCCTTTGAAGACAATGTTGAACTTGCTGGTAAATCAGGGATCTCGGCCATAATCCAACCGGGAGGTTCAATACGCGACCCTGAGGTCATATCCATGGCTTCTGAACTTGGAATTTCCATGTACTTTACGGGAAAACGTGTTTTTCTGCACTAAAATTTAATCTTGACTGCGTTAAACCCTCTATTTTTACATATCTTTCCAATGTATTGTTCTCCTCAGTTATCTGAAAAATGCAAATGCTATGAGAAACCCAAGTATGGCACCGCTGTTTATGTAAGGTAGCCCTGGTGCTGGCCTCCTTGC